>CAZUBR010000047.1:0-4052 GCA_964618965.1 uncultured Candidatus Saccharibacteria bacterium
TGTCAAAACAATTTAGAAATGTCATACTTGAAATTAGTTTATTAATTTATTAACTTTTAACTTTTAACCTCATGTGCTATGATTATGTTATGAATAATATTAAGAATCAACAAAATAAAAATTCGGAGCGAAAAACAATACTTTCTCCCCCAATGCCGCAACGCAGACTGAATAAAGAGAGAAGAGACGCCTTGAAAGGATCTCAAAAATTTTCAGAGAGAGAAGAACAACAAAAGGAAAAGTTACAAGAGATAACAAAACAAGACAGAGAAGAAAGCGTCGCGAAAAAAGCGGCGGAAATAGGGTTCGCTTACGCTGATTTAAATATTGTTCCAATTGATTCGCAAGCGCTCGCGTTAATTAAAAAAGAAGAAGCCATTTCAGCTAACATAGCTGTCATTGCCAAAAAAAGAGATTCAATAAAAGTAGCCATAGAAAATCCGGATTCTCAAGAAGCTTTATCAATTCTTAATAGATTAAGAAAAAGAGATTTTAAGATTTCATTGTTTCTTGTAAGCCATGCCAGCTTGGAAAAAGCGTGGAAAGAATATGATGGTATTATAGCAAAGGTCAAAGAATCCGATGAAATTTCAGTTGACGAAAAAGACCTTTCTGATTTTGAAAAAGCGATTAAATCTATCAGCGAATTAAAAGAAAATGCCACAAAAATTTCCGTTACCGAAGCTCTAAATACCATTTTCGCGGGAGCGTTAAAAATGGGCGCCAGCGATATTCATCTTGAACCGTCAAAATCATCGGTGCGATTGCGCTATCGCATGGATGGAGTGCTTCATGTAATCGCGGAACTTCCATTGGAATTTTATCCATACGCGGTATCGCGAATTAAAATGTTGGCGGAATTAAAATTAAACATTTCTAACATTCCTCAAGATGGACGATTGAGCATTCATTTGGAAGACGGATCAATGGATGTGCGCGTTTCATCTATACCGGGAGATTATGGCGAAAGTTTTGTGATGCGATTGTTAAAACAGCAGTCTATTTCTCTCCAATTTGAAGATCTAGGGATACAGGGACGAGCGTTGGAGATTTTGAAACATGAGATAGAAAGACCCAATGGAATGATTTTGACAACCGGCCCGACAGGATCTGGGAAAACTACGACTCTTTACGCCTTTTTGAACAAACTGAATACTCCCGAAAAAAAGATTATTACTTTGGAAGACCCGATTGAATACAGATTGGAAGGAATTGAACAAACTCAAATTGATAAGGAAGCGGGCTACACGTTCGCGGCGGGGCTTCGCGCGATTTTGCGACAAGACCCCGATGTGGTTTTGGTTGGAGAAACGCGAGATGAAGAAACCGCGAATATAGCCGTGCAAGCGGCGCTTACCGGACATATGGTATTTTCAACTTTGCACACAAACGACGCGCCGGGAGCGATTCCTCGTCTCCTCAATATGAAAATTGACCCAACGCTAATAGGCCCAGCCGTCAACGCGTTTATCGCTCAACGGCTCGTAAGAAAATTATGCCCAAAATGCAAGCAAGAATACGCTCCCGCGAAAGAAACTCTTGAAAAAATAAACAAAATTCTTTCCATTATATCTCCTTCCGCGAAAGTCTCTATCCCCGAAAACATCACTTCCCTATTCAAAAGCGTTGGATGCTCCGATTGCAACCAAACCGGATACAAAGGAAGGATTGGGATATTTGAAGTTTTTCAAGTCACGCCCGAAATAGAAAAATTAGCAACGCGAGAACGCGTGGCAACTTCAGACATAAAAAAAGCCGCCATAAAAAACGGAATGGTAACAATGCTGCAAGATGGAATTCTTAAATCTCTGCGAGGTCAGACAACGTTGGAAGAAGTTTATAGAGTGACGGGGGAAGAAGACTATATTACCAGCATATTAGAGGAGATTTCGCCAAACACTATTCAACAATAAAACACAATTTCACCTGTATGGTAATGTGTTTAATTTCAAATGATAAATAACCAAATAGTATCGCAACTCCAAATTAAAAAATTTGAATATCAAAAACGATTGATTTATTTTTTAAATTTTTAATTTGATATTCCCCTGATATTTTTAATTTTTATTTTTTAATTTGAAGTTCACCGTTATATTGTGGATCAATGTTTTTGATTTTGTCCAATATCTTTTCGTCACGAGTAACATTAAACAATAGTACATACGCGTCCCTGTAATTCGGGGATTTTTTAATTGCCTGTTTTAAGGAAGCGACCGCTAAATTCTTTTCTGATATTTCTAATAAAAGTTGAGCTAACACTAATTCTCTATAAGCGGTTTGCCGTTGTTCTTTAGATAAATTATTATACTGTTCAATTATAAAGGAGTATCCTAATAATAAATTTCTATCCGCGTTTGTCTCCGCGTTATCTATAAGTTTTATGAGATATTGATAATACACTCCATCTTTTGATCCCGAGACAATATCTTCGTTAATTTGTTGAAAATATTTATTAGCGCTTTCAATGTTTCCGAGTTTTGATTGTATAATCGCTTTTTGCAAATTTATTTTTTCCGTGTTATTTTTCCCTGTGGGAATAAATTCTAAAGTTTCCATCAAAGATAATGCTTGATCAATTTTGTTATATTTCACGAGCCAAGCCACGTCTTCAATTCTTTTAGCGACGGCATTCTTAAGCCACCCGTGAGCGCGATAAAAAACATATCCGCTTATCCCAAGCAAGAATAACAATCCGATTAACGCTATTGATATTTTTCTGTAAAGTTTTGACATATTAAAACTATTACTCTTATGGTATGCCACCTCAAATAAAAAGACAATCTCCCCTTCAACCTGTAGACAATAAAGAGTTTTCCGAGGAAAGATTTCGTAAATCTTGTAAAAACAAGCAACCAAATCGTCCAATATGCTAAGAGAAGCTCCCTAAATATTCAGTATTAAAACACTAAAAAGAATTGTCCACAGATTAAAGAATAGATTGTCAAATATTATGTTCTGCATTATACACACATGTTTTATTTTTGTCAAGCTCGTGTCATTTCATAAGCTTGACATTCCACAAAAAATATGCTATGATGAGACACCAAAACATACGAAAAGAACTTTGAAAATTTAATTAATATAAACCAGCGTAAATGAGCCAAAAATGCTTGTTTACGCGACAACAAGTCCGTTTCGCTCTATTGGCGGAATGAGACAAGGAGAAAAGGATGACCGAAGAAAAAGAAGAAAAAAATGAAATTCCCAAGGAACTTATTGGGCATCCCTTCCTTGCCCTCTTTAGAGGGATTTTGAAAGGAGGGAAGAGAAGAAATGATTAAAACCGTTCTTCTTCCGGTGTTGGTCGCACTGCTGTGCGGCCTACCGGCTTTTTTAATTGGACTCATTTTTGCTTGTAAAAAAAATGAGTCCAAGGCTTGGTATTGGGGCAACCGGAGCGGGTGGTGGATCACAAACAACAACGGCTGGTTCGTAGCGTTGTTGTTTACCACGGTGTTGACTTTTGGCATCACGTGCCAAAAGTTTTGGACACAACCCTCCCTCCTTGTTTGGGATTCCCGACAAGTTTTGTCAGACCCAAACAAAAGAGGAGCAAAAATTTTCAATTTGCTCCTCAATGAATTAAAGGGGGACCAAGTCTCCGACCCAAACGGAGATGGAAACTTGGTTTGGGGTAACAAAAATTACCCCCCGCTAAGAGTTGATCCCCCTGAGGGAAATAGACCGGACTATCACGTCTGGCTGTTTCGGTTTCTTTTTTATTGTTTATGCCTCCCATTCCTCGCCATATATTCCTCGTCCGATGAAGTAGGCGCGTGGATAGAAGAGTGGAAGAAAAAAAATAAGGAAAAAGAAAAAAACGAGAAAAAAAAGGAAAAAGATTCGGGAAAAAGTGAACCCGAATCTATGCTGAAATTAGGAGGTCTCGTCCTAATTTCAGATATTCTCGCCAAAACTATTCTTAGAATTTGGCGAGAGAGAAATTTCCTGTGAAAACAGGAAAAGGAGAAAAAAATGAAAAAAATCTGGATTTCCGTCTCCGCGTTCGCGACAACGGTTCTTGTCGCGTTCATGATATCCCGAATGGTACT
>CAZUBR010000048.1:0-4037 GCA_964618965.1 uncultured Candidatus Saccharibacteria bacterium
AAATATCCCCTTCCCGCGTGTTCTGCAAACATTCACGAAAGGGTTTAGTCCGTCCGTTCCAAAATAGGGATTCACTGTCATCATATCCACGTCAAAAGATGGAATTTTCACGTTTCCGGTTTGCGCTAATCCTAAATATCCATCCGCGTACGCTTGGGCTATACTGGAAATATCATTTCTCTTCGCGTCTTCTATGACAATAAGCCCCTTTGAACGCGCGTAGTCAATCGTGTCTTTCATCGCTTGAATCCCTGACGGACCGTATTTCTCAAAGAATGCCGTCTGAACTTTGATAGCGGGAACGAGATCCCAAACAGCGTCAATAATGCCAAAAGAAAAGCTCCTGATCGCGTTCGCGATATCTTCTAAAGAGTCCCCTTCAATTAAATGTTTCGGGATTCTTTCAAAAAATGGGTCAATGCCAACCACGCATGGATTTTGCCTTTCATCTATTTTGTTTAATAGCTTGTCCGCCATCGTTTCACGAGGAACCAACCACAAATCTTCAACTCCATATTTTTGAAATTCTTCTTCTACCGCTAATCCTATTTCTTTGGCTGGCTGTATTTTTTTGTACATGATTGGCAAAATTTTGAGAGCGGAACTCATCTGATAAAATTTTACCCCCTGTTCTTCAATAGCGTCTTTTACGCTCATCCCGCTATCTCTTTTTTCCATTCTGTTCGTTAAACTGATCACCGCGGAAACTTTAATCCCCTCCTCCTGAAGGTTATTCACGGTTTTCAATAATGACTCACCAGTTGTCGTCGCGTCTTCAATAATAACAACTTTGCCTTTTGGCGTTCCTACAAATAATTTATCTTTTGGGTCTCCATGATCTTTTGGTTTAGTTCTACCCATCGCGAGAGCATGGCTTCCTTGATAATAAAAATCGGACTTCCGCGCCCATTTATATTGGACAATGATTCCCAATTTCGTCGCTCCTTCAGGAACTCCATAAAAAGTGTTCGCCTCTATTTCATTGTCTCGCGCGAACGCGATCACGAAATCGGCTAATTTATCTGTCATCCAAACATCTTCAACCACATCTCTAAAATTTGCGTAGAAATACGACTGTCTTCCAGATTTAAGCGTAATTGGATCGTCAAAAAATCCATAAATATTATTTTCAACAACAAACTGATTGAAATCTTCTTGATTAAATTTTTCCATTTTGCGTTATCCTCGTAAAATAATTTTTAGGTATTGTCATTAATGAATATTTCCCGCCGCTAATTGTCCGCAAGCGCCTGATATATCTTGTCCAAAAGATTTTCGTATCGTGCAAACAAAACCAGCGGACTGAATTTTCTTTTGAAACTCAAGCGCGCTTTTTTCTGAAACAGATTTCAAATCGCTTTTTTCTGATTGCAAAGATGGATTACACATCAATAAATTAACTTTGAGCGAACCAAAGTTTTTCAAAAAATCAATTAGAACCTCCGTTTCTTTTTTGCTATCATTAATGTTTTCTAATAATACCAATTCAAAAGACAAATATCTATTTTTTGCTCCCAATTTATTTTGATACTTCTTTGCCCAATTTATTAAATCTTGATAAAAATTATCAGTATGGCAAGGAACCAATTTTTTACGAGTCTCCCCAATGGCGCTATGCAAAGAAATTGCTAATCTCACATTTGGCCACATTTCATCGGTTAAAAGATAATTTAATTTGTCTATTATCCCGACTGAAGAGATAACAATATGGTTAGATCCAACGTTAGAATATCGCAGGATATCGCTAAACGCGTCGCGAACATTTTCATAATTCAAAAGCGGTTCTCCCATTCCCATCAAAACGATATTAGTAATTTTGAGATTTTGATTCATCCAATATCTATATTGATCTACGATCTCTTCTCTTGTCAAATTTCTTTTCAGCCCCATTTTTCCAGTCGCGCAAAACACGCATCCCACCGGACAACCCGCCTGACTGGAAAGACACAACGTCCACGCGTCGCGAGTATTAGTCATCGCCACTGTCTCAATGGCCAAACCATCTTGAAGTCTCAAAAGCGCTTTTATCGTCCCATCTTTTTCACTTTTTCGTTTCTTTATTTCTATTACAGACATCCATGGAATTTTATTTTCTAATTCCTCTCGCAGATTTTTAGGTAAGGTGGTAATATCTCCCCAATTTTTACATTTCGCGTCAAACATCGCTTCTTTTATCTGTCGTGAACGAAAAGGCGGTTCTTTCGCCAGTATTTTTTGTAACATGTAAAAATAATAATCTTAAAACAAATTTACAAAGTCTTCCAATGAAATTAGATTAGTTTTTGCTTTTTCGCGATTTTTTAACTCTACGCTTTTTTGTTGTAAGGTTTTTTTACTAACAACGACACGCGTGGGTATACCAATCAAATCCGCGTCGGCAAACTTCTCTCCCGCGGTTTTATCCCGATCGTCATATAAAATTTCCACGCCCTTCATCACCAATTCACCATATAGTTTGTCCGCTTCAGCACGAACTCCATCTAACGCGATTAAATGGATATTAAATGGTGAAATTAATTCTGGCCAAACAATTCCTTTGTCGTCATGATGTTTTTCAACAATCGCGGCCATTGTTCTTCCAACGCCTATTCCATAACAACCCATATAAAAAGGTTTTTCTTTTCCATTGACATCGGTATATGTCGCGCCTTTCATTTTGTTTGAGTAGTGATAACCGAGTTGAAAAATATTTCCGACTTCAATTCCTCTCTTTTCAATTAATTTTCCCATGCTATTTTTAGCGCTATAACCCGCCTTCGCCAAAGCAATATCGCCTTCAATGTCTGCTTGATAATCTCTATCAATGTTTATATTTAACAAATCTCTATTCTTTCTATTATTTCCGCCATAGGCATTTGATATTGTTCTTAGTGAATCATCGGCAACAACGATAAGTTGAGTCTGTTTATCAAGTTTATTTTTTATTGCAACAGGTGAGATAAACCCTGACTCAGATTTAATTTGATCATGGATTTCCTCATCCGTGGCATGTCTCAAGCTATCCGCCTTTATCAAACGCGACAATTTTGTTTCATTTACGTCTAAATCGCCCCTGATAATTGCCAAAATAAATCTATTTTTATCATCAACAAACAAAACATCTTTTATTTGTTGCCAAAGCGGTAATTTATGAAAATTAACTCCATCTTCCATTGTGTTTCCTCGTTTTGCTTCAACTTCAACAAGTGGTTTTAATGATTCGTTTTTATTCATTTCTTCTTTTCGGAATACGGCAACGCTCTCGTGTGCCGCGTATTCGCCGTTTTCAGCCACGAAATATTTGCTCTCTCCAATTTCCGACTCCGTAATAAATTCATGGCAATATTCTCCGCCAATATAGCCATTGTCCGATTCAACCACTGATGTTTTTAATCCTAATCTGTCAAATATTTTAGTATAAACTTTTTTCATCTTTTCATATTCAACCTTAAAATCATCCTCATCTTTATGAAAAGAATACCCGTCTTTCATAATAAATTCTCGCACCCTAAGCAACCCGCCCCTCGCGCGCAATTCATCACGAAATTTAGGAGAGAATTGGTAAAGCTGAAATGGCAAATCTCTGTAGCTTAATTTGTATTGACGAATTAAATCAACAAACATTTCTTCCGCTGTTCCGCCAAGAGCAAATTCCGCGCCTCGTCTATCCTTAACTTTCATAAGCTCAAAACCGGCTGTATTGGTTCTATTTGTTTCTTTCCATAGTTCTAGCGGATGCAAAATTGGAGTAACCATTTCTTGGCCTCCAGCTAAGTCCATTTCCTCTTTTATCACTTTTATTATTTGTTGCTGAACTTTTTGTCCAATAGGCAAAAAATAAAATCGGCCAGCAACGGACTCTCGTATAAAACCACCCTGTTTAAGAAGTTTAGCCGATACGCTTTTATCTTCATCGGAAACATTTTTATTCGTTTTTAGAAAATATTTTGAAAATTTCATATTTTTTACTTTATTAAATCATCAAATAGTCGGGTTTGTTATCCCGCCTGTTTCAAGTTTAATAACAGAATCACAAGAAACATCCGCCAACTTTGAGA
>CAZUBR010000049.1:0-1303 GCA_964618965.1 uncultured Candidatus Saccharibacteria bacterium
AAACCCTCAAAAAGGGTTTTTGTTCGTGTTAGCTAAAATAGCGGAAATTTGGTATATTAGAAACAATCAAAGAGTAAAAATCAGTTAGAATGGACGCGAAATCTGAAATAAAAAATTATTTCCACAACAAAAAAATTACCCTCATGGGAATGGGGATTTTAGGAGGCGGCGTTAATGTCGCCAAGTTTTTGGCGGAGCAAGGAGCGAAATTAATTGTCACGGATTTAAAGAGCGAAAAGGAATTAAAATCCTCCATAAGGAAATTACGGAAGTTTGAAAATATACAATTTGTTTTAGGAAAACACCGATTGCGGGATTTCAAAAACAGAGATTTAATAATCAAGGCAAGCGGCGTTCCGTTAGATTCCATATATATTAAAGAAGCGAAAAAAAACAAGATTCCAGTTGAAATGGATGCCGCGCTTTTCGTGAAATTAGCGAGAAAATTTTTTAAGGATATTACGATTATTGGGGTAACTGGCACGCGCGGAAAATCCACGGTCGCGCGTTTGCTATTTGAAATTATTAAGGCCAGCGATAAAAATATTTTCTTGGGCGGGAACGTAAAAGGATTAGCGACGTTGCCGTTGCTTTATAAAATCAAAAATGGATCTATTATTGTTTTAGAATTGGCGTCATGGAATTTACAAGGGTTTGGATATGATAAAATTAGTCCAAATATCGCGATATTTACCACATTTTTTGACGATCATCTGAATTATTATAAAGGCGATAGAAAGTTGTATTTCAAAGATAAATCTAACATTTTCAAGTATCAGAAAAAAAATGATTTTTTGATCACATTGTGGAAGACAAAAAATATTATCAAAAGATATTATAATAAAGAAATTTATAGCCAGTTAATGATTTGCGAAGAAGACGCGATTTCAAAACAGTGGAAAACAAAAATTATCGGTGAACATAATTCGCAAAATATTTTATTGGCGATTCAGGTGGCGAAGATTTTAGGAGTTCGGAAAAGTATTGTTAAACGCGCGGTGGAAAATTTTAGAGGAGTTTCGGGGCGGTTGGAATTTATTAGAGAGTCTGGCGGAATAAAATATTACAACGATACAACCTCAACAATGCCAGACGCGACAATCGCGGCGCTGAAAAGTTTTAGAGATAGCCAAATTATTTTAATCGCGGGCGGAACTGATAAAAATTTAGATTACAAAAATTTTGCGAAAGAGTTAAAAAAGCGTGCTAAGTTTATTAAGCATTTGATTCTATTTCATGGAACAGCGACTGATAAAATGATTGAAGAATTTAATCGGGTAAAATTTAATCCGGAGTATATAAT
>CAZUBR010000049.1:1313-3977 GCA_964618965.1 uncultured Candidatus Saccharibacteria bacterium
GTATATAATAGTGGATAATATGAAGGACGCGGTGAAGGAAGCAAAAAGTGTCGCGCGAAAAAATGATATTGTTTTGCTTTCCCCGGGCGCGGCAAGCTTTGGCATTTTTAAGAATGAATTTGACCGTGGAGAGCAATTTGTAAAAAATCTGCGTTTTTGATATGATATAGACATGGAAAAGATGCCAAAATACAGAACTCACACTTGTGGAGAGCTGACAAAAAAAGACAAGAATAAAAAAGTTATTTTGTCAGGATGGGCAAGCAGCCGGCGTGATCACGGCGGGCTTATTTTTATTGACTTGCGTGACCGATATGGGATAACACAAATAACTTTTGATCCAAAAACATCCGAAGAAGCGTGGAATATCGCCGATAAAGTCAGGAATGAATTTGTGATTAAAATTTCCGGGAAAGTCGCGGCGAGACCGGATGATATGGTCAACAAAAAACTCGCGACTGGAGAAATTGAAGTGGAGGCGGACGAGATAGAAGTTTTGAGTACTTCTAAAACTCCACCTTTTGAGCTTGGTATCACGAAGGAGCAAATTTCGGAAACAAACGAGAATCTTCGCTTGAAATATAGATTCATAGATTTGCGCCGACCGAAATCGCAAGAGATGTTGAAAGTGAAAGATGAATTTATTAGGTGTATCCGAGAATATTTTCATAAAAATAATTTTGTGGAAGTGCAAACTCCGATACTCGCGAACTCTTCTCCCGAGGGAGCGCGGGATTTTTTGGTGCCGTCCCGATATTATCAAGGCAAATTTTATGCCTTGCCTCAAGCTCCCCAGCAATTCAAACAGCTTTTAATGGTTGGCGGAGTGGACAAGTATTTTCAAATAGCTCCTTGCTTTAGGGATGAGGATCCGCGCGTGGATAGGCATTACGGAGAATTTTATCAACTGGATATGGAGATGAGTTTTGTTGAGCAGGAAGATATTTTGCGAATTACGGAAAATTTAATGCTTGAATTAACTGGAAAGTTTGGCGGTAAGAAAGTTACGGCGCTTGATGATAATGGAAAACTTAAGCGAATTCCATGGAAAACTGCCATGGAAAAATATGGAAGCGACAAACCCGACTTGAGGTTTGATTTAGAAATAATTTCAGTTACGGAATTGGCGCGGGATTGCGGATTTTCGGTTTTCTCCGATGCCGTGAAGAACGGAGGTGTCGCGCGTGCTTTGAAAGTTGAGGGCGGCGCGAAATTCACGAGAAAAGAAATTGACGAGATGACGGAAATTGCCAAAGCGAAGAAGGCAAAAGGGCTAGCATATATAATAGTGGGAGAAAATGGGAAATTGCAATCTCCGATTGTCAAATTTTTAGGCGATAAACTGGCAGAAAAAATAATTCAAAAAGTTGAAGCGAAAGGAGGCGATATCATATTTTTCGGAGCTGACAAATGGAGAATAGTTTGCGAAAGTTTAGGAGCGGTAAGAGATAAGTGTGGGGGAAAACTGGGTCTAAAAGATAACAAAAAGGCGGCATGGTGCTGGATTGTTGACTTTCCGATGTATGATTATTCCGAGATTGAAGAGGGGCGAATTGATTTCAGCCACAATCCTTTTTCAATGCCTCAAGGTGGAATGGACGCGTTGACTAGTCAGGATCCGCTGGAGATTTTAGGCTATCAATTTGATTTAATCTTGAATGGTTTTGAAGTTTCAAGCGGAGCAGTTAGGAACTACAAGCCGGATATCATGTACAAGGCGTTTGAGATTGCCGGGTATTCTAAAGAAGATGTTGATAAGAAATTTGGAGCGATGATTCGCGCGTTTGAATATGGCGCGCCTCCACACGGGGGAAACGCGCCGGGAATTGATAGAATATTGATGGTTCTAAACGATTGGAATTCTATTCGTGATATTTACGCTTTTCCAAAAGACGGCGCAGGAAGAGATGTTATGA
Source organism: uncultured Candidatus Saccharibacteria bacterium (assembly GCA_964618965.1). GTDB lineage: Bacteria > Patescibacteriota > Minisyncoccia > CAYZDR01 > CAYZDR01 > CAYZDR01. The sequence continues at coordinate 3,230 of CAZUBR010000049.1, forward strand.
TGGACTCTCCAAATGAAGTTGACGCGAAACAATTAAAAGAACTGGGAATTAAAATAGCGTAGTCCTATCCTTTCTACTACCTTTTAATTTTGTCATGTATCACATTAGATTAGACAATTTTGACGGTCCGTTTGATGTTCTTTTAACAATGTTGGATGAAAAAAAAATGGATATTAAAGATGTGTCGCTTGTTGCTGTTACGGATCAATTCGTCCAATTTATAGAAAAACAAAAAGGCTTAAATATCGCTGATTTAGCGGATTTTTTGAATGTAGCCGCGAATTTGCTGTTGCTAAAATCAAAAGCAATACTGCCATCTTTAGAGCTTGAAGAGAAAGAAGAGGAAGATTTAGAATTATTTAAATCGCGATTAGAAAAATACAAACAACTCCAAGAACTGTCGGTTTTTCTAAAGAATTTTCTCAAAAAACAAGGGTGTATGTTTTCAAGAGAAGAGTCTCATAAAATACCGTATGGGTTTTATCCTCCCGTGAAATTAACTCTTGAGATGTTGCGTAAAGCGATCGCGGATGTTGATGGAGAGAAACAACGATTTCAGGAAATAGAGATTCTTCCAGAGGAAAGCATTCAGGAGATAGTATCGCTTGAAGAAAAGGTGCGAATTTTACAATCTTTAATAAAAGGAAAGAAAAAAAATAGCTTTAGCGATATCGCAAAAAATAAACCGTCTTTAGAAATAATCGTATCTTTTTTAGCTCTTCTGGAATTAATAAAACAAGATTCCATT
>CAZUBR010000050.1:0-3818 GCA_964618965.1 uncultured Candidatus Saccharibacteria bacterium
TTGTCACTGGCGGAGCCGGATTTATTGGCTCAAATTTTATTAAATATATTTTAAAAAAATATCCAGAAGATAGGATTATTAACTTTGACAAACTAACTTATGCTGGGAATCTTGAAAATTTAAAAGATATTAAAGATAATCAACGTTATTCATTTATAGCAGGAGATGTTTGTGATTATAGTGTATTGCGTGGAGCGGCAGAGGATTGCGACGCAATTGTGCATTTTGCGGCTGAATCGCATGTTGATAGGGCCATACACTCTCCAAAAGAATTTATTCACACGAATATTTTAGGAACTCAAAACGTAATTGACGCTGTCCGGGGGATTGGAATAAAAAAGTACATACACATTGGAACTGATGAAGTTTATGGTGATATAGAATATCCTAAAAAATCCAAGTTTGGTGACCATGTTTTTCCTTCATCTCCATATTCAGCTTCAAAAGCTTGCGCTGATATGCTTGTTTTGTCCTCTATCCGAACATACAATATCCCAGCAATCATTACACATTGCACAAATAATTACGGTCCGTTTCAATTTCCTGAAAAATTAATTCCTCTATTTATAACAAATGCTCTTGAAGGCAAAAAGCTACCTCTTTATGACGGAGGGTCTCAGGTTCGCGATTGGCTTTATGTTGAAGACCATTGTAGGGCAGTTGATTTGGCTCTTAGATGTGGAAAAATTGGCGAGGTTTATGATATTGCCGCTGAAAATGAGCCAGAAATAACAAATAAAGAAATCACAAAAATAATTTTAGATTTGCTGAACCTTTCAGATAATATGATTGAGCCAGTCCAAGGAATTCGTCCTGGACATGATCAGCGATACGCGGTTGATTCTTCAAAAATACGCAAAGAGCTTGGATGGAAGCCACAAGTTTCTTTGGAAGAAGGGATAAAGCAAACAGTTGATTGGTATAAAGAAAATCGCACTTGGTGGAAGAGAATAAAGAGCGGAGAATATCAGGATTATTATAAAAAACACTATGGAAATTAGAATTGGGAAAATTTTTAATTATCAGCCAAAGGCTGATTGGTCTCTGACCAAAAAATTAAAAATTGTATAAATAATTATGAAAATTCTTATTATCGGCGCGAATGGAATGTTGGGGACAGATCTTGCGCAGGAATTTGCTGAATACAATCCTACTCTGTGGGCAAGAGAAGACCTTGATATCACTAATTTTGATGATGTTGATAAAAAAATTTTAAATTCGGATTTTGAAATTGTGATAAACGCGGCCGCGTACACAAATGTTGACAAAGCAGAAGACGAAGAAGATTTGGCAATTCTTATAAACGGAGACGCGGTTTTTCATATAGCGACCGCGTGCAAAAAAATTGGCGCGACATTTGTGTATTATTCAACTGATTACGTGTTTGACGGAGAAAAAAAAGAAGGGTACAAAGAAGATGATATTACAACTCCTAAAAATGCGTATGGAAGAAGCAAACTCGCAGGAGAGAAGGCGATTTTGTCTTTGCCAGATTTAAAATATTACCTTATCCGCACATCTTGGCTTTATGGAAAAGCAGGAAAAAATTTTGTTGCTACAATGCTTCGCTTGGCTCAGGGAGGAAAAGAAATCAAAGTTGTTAATGACCAGTTTGGCTCGCCAACATATGCAGTAGATTTGGCAAGAGCTACAAAAGAAATTTTAATTTCAAATCCAGAATATGGAATTTATCACCGCACAAATTCAGGACAAACTTCTTGGCATGAATTCGCAAAAGAAATTTTTTCAATATTCAATGTCCAAGCGAATTTAGTGCCGTGCTCCAGCGCAGAATACCAAACAAAAGCTCTTCGCCCAAAATATTCAACTTTAATATCAACAAAACTTCCTTCAATGAGGTCGTGGAAAGAATGTTTGCGCGAATACAAAGAAAGAGGTTGATTTTTATCAAGCAAGTGCTAATCTTATGATATAAAAATAGATTCTGCTAATTTTCAGTCGTTATAGTTTAACTAAATTAAAAAATATTATGAAAGGAATAGTTTTAGCAGGAGGAAGTGGCACGCGCTTATCTCCGCTTACCCGCGTTACTTCAAAACAGCTTTTGCCAATTTACAACAAGCCAATGATTTTTTATCCATTGAATACTCTTTTGCGTGGCGGAATAAAAGACATACTTATAATTGTTTCGCCTGACCATGCTGGAGATTTTTTGCATTATTTAGGAAGCGGAAAAGAATTTGGAGCCAGATTTTCTTATGAAATTCAAGACAAGCCAGAGGGTCTAGCGCAGGCATTTATTATTGGAGAAGATTTTTTAGACAACGACAATGTTACAATGATATTAGGGGATAATATTTTTGAAGATGATTTTTCATCCCAAATACAAAATTTTAAATCAGGCGGGCACGTATTTGCCAAAAAAGTCACCGACCCAGAAAGATTTGGCGTTGTAAAATTCGACGAGCAGGGTAAGGCGGAGAAAATAGTTGAAAAGCCAAAAACATGGATATCTGATTTTGCTGTTACTGGGTTTTATATTTACGATAGAAGAGTTTGCGACGCGGCAAAAAATCTCAAGCCATCAGGGCGAGGCGAGCTGGAAATTGTTGATTTGCACAATTTTTATCTAGATAAGGGCGAATTGTCGGTCAGCGAAGTTGAAGGCCAATGGATTGACGCAGGAACGTTTGATTCACTTTTGTCGGCAAATATTTTAATCGCCAAGAAAGAAGGGTCTCTTGCCCCTCTCAATTGATAAAGGGTAAGCTGACAAATTTCCTTCTTCATTTATGAATGATATTGTATTTGCCTGCCGTGCTGTTTTTAATTTTTTAGATTTTGAATTGAAGATGGTTATAGCTATTGGCTGGGTTTCGTAAAATATTTCAGCGATTCTTACAGAATCTGAAACGCTGTATAAAATCCTTGTTTCATTATCGGCCCAAGATATTTCTTTGGCCGGCTTTGAGTAGCGGAGTATTAGCTGGTTTGTGTTTTTTTCGGGCGTAACAGTAATAGGCGTGGTGAATATTTTTTTATATATTCCAAAATCATCTGAATATATTAAAGTTTTTCCGTCTTTTGACCAAATTGCCTCAGCCGCCTCTAAAACCAAAGGCGGATTTTTTTTGGAAGCATTTTTTATAGAGGGATCTATTATTACAAGTTGCTTTGATTTTTTATTAAGAATCGAGATTCTATGTGAGTTTGTTTTTATTAGAATGTCATTTTCGCACCCGCTATCCAACGGTTCAATATGTATTGTTGAAATATCCGAAGTGTTCATCCATATGATATTACATTTTGAGGAGCGTGTTTTATTAAGGATTATAAGCCTGTTTTTTTCAATTAAAAACGAGATTGCGGCTTCTTCATAAATTTTTCTTGAAGTTTTTATAAGATAGGGTATTCTGTAAACCGAACCATCTGACATCGCGTATAGCGTGTTTGGTACTGAAGGGTCCCACATAACCATGTTAATTTTTGAAGTCAGTATTTCGTTGATTTTTGTTGCTTTGTTTAAAAAGTTCGCGTCAATAACAAAATACTCTGTTTCTTTTCCGGCCTTTCTTCCAAAAAAGAATTGTTCGTCATGAGGAGACCATTCAAACTGATCAAGTTTTTCTTTTTTAAAGTTAGCTATTAGAGTGTCTTTTTTGTTCAAAGTATTGAAAATTCTAAGTTCTCCATCTTCGGTAAGGTAAGCAATTTTGTTTTGTTTTTCATTCCACCAGTAATCTGTTATTTTGTTTTTTATTATTACCTGTGGGTTTTGTTTTGGATAAAGCTTGATGTTTTCTTCAAAAGATGTTATTTTTGGCCTGATTTGGATTTTTTTTTCCAAAGTAATATAT
>CAZUBR010000051.1:0-3772 GCA_964618965.1 uncultured Candidatus Saccharibacteria bacterium
CTTTTAAATATTTATTATTTTGATATTTTATTTAAAAATTTAAAATTGGAAATTGAAAATTTATTCATTCTCTACTTTAATATTCTCTCCTTTCAGTTCGCTAATTTTGTTCTTTACGTCCCCGCTGTTTGGATTTAATTCCAAAACCTTTTCAAAAGCATTGATTGCTTCTCGCGTCTGTCCATTCTTTGTGTAACATAACGCCAGGCTGTAAAGCGCGTTTGAATACTCTGGAAATATTTGGACGGCTTTCTGAAAATTTTCTATCGCCTTTTCAATATTATCATTGTTAAAATATATTCTGCCTGTTTCAAAAAATATTCTCGCGTCATTTGGCTTGCGACTCGCAATCGCTTCCAGCTCCCCAATCGCTTCTTTAGGCATTCCTGTTTTATCCTTTACAATCGCTAATTGAATCTTCGCTTCCTCATATTCACTCTTTAATTCTAACGCTTTGTCCAAAACTTCCCGCGCGGCAGTATTATCTCCAGTTAAAATATACGCCTTTCCTAATTCCGTTAATAAAATTGGGTTCAACGGCTCTAGTTCTATCGCTTTCTTGAATGACGTTAGAATGGCATTTTCCGCTTCGTCCGCGATGGAATAAATATCCCGATAAACCGACCCTCTCAATTCCCACGCGCTTACGCTGTTTGGAGAAAGTTCGGTAGCTTTTACCGCGCTATTCACGACCGCTTCCGCGAGATCCCTCATTAAATTCGCGCTCTGTTCCGACGGCGGTTTTTTTATTTCATCTTTAATTCTTGAAAGATATATTCTTGTTAATGAAATGGGATACAAAGAATTCTTCTTATCCAACTTATTCGCGTTTATTACGCTTATTTCTTTTTCTTCTATCGTGTATTCTGAATTATTATCCGCGATTTTCGCGAAGACAACGTTGGCCTTATATTTTCCCGCCACTCCGATTAAAAACGCGGCAAAAAGAATCGCGATTACCGCCAATATCGCGTCAGCCGCCAATAAAGTTTCGGGGACATCCTTGAATATTTTTGAAACACGGACCTCTTGAGCGCTTTGCATCAAAGGCGCCACGGCAAGAATAATCAGAAACCATATCATGAAAAGCAGTAGCGTCGTTGAACTGTAAAAAAATTGTCCTAAAACAACCGCGAGCAATCCAAAAAAGATTGAGTCCGTCGTGTTTTGAAGTTTGTCATTTGTTAGCTGACATTGTCTTGAAATTTGAAATTTGAAACTTAAAATTAATAATATGGCAAACCCCGCCAACCCCAGCCAACTCAACAATCCCAAAATTCCCGCGGTAGCAATCAATTCGGTAATATAGTTATCCGCCTTATTAAATCTTAACTGCCAAACATCCAAATCATTAAATGATCGCGACTTAAACTTGGAAAAATTGTAAGCAAAATTGCCTTGTCCTGAACCAAAAACAAAATTTTCGCGCAATGATTTCAGAGATATTAAAATAGATTCTTTAGCGGATAATCTTGCCTCGTTCGGAATCGCGGGGAAAACAGATGAACGACTGATAATGTCAAACAAAAATATCACGGAAATGGCAATAATAACAATGGGCGCAATTATATCAACCATTTTAGTTTCTTTACGTTTAACGCCGACATACATCTTGCATGCCGAAATACCTATTAGCATTAGAATCAACAATACCCACGCGGGAGAAAAATTCAATATCGCCAACGACCACAATGTTAAAAAAACAAAAGACGCGCGTGATAAGAAAATGATTTTTTGCTCCCGCGCGGAATTTTGCAAAAACAATATCAAAATTATCGCCAAAAACATCGCCGCGCCGCTCTTGAAAGCCCCGAAAGTATTAAATGCCGGCGCCATGACTTGCTGAAAAGCAATACCAACGTTTCCCGGCATTCGCGCTAAAATTTTTCCAACCCACCCGTAAACAGATAGAACCAATAAAATTTCTCCGATAAAAGTTCCATAAAACAACGCCCTGACCAATCCAATTTTTCTTTCGCCTTTTTCATCGGATTGACTAAACAATTCCCAATTATTGACAATCGTATAAAACAAGAGAGACAAAGAAAATAGTCCGATCAAACTGTCGGAATAGCGTCCAAACCGCCCCCATAAACTCGCGTATTTATCCTTGCTTGCAATAAAAATCAAAAAATTTATAACGACAAAAACCGCGACCGCGATGCTAAACCAATCTTTTTTGAATTTTATTTCCTTATCATAAAGAATCATACGAGCAACCCACGCCAAAAAAGCTGTCCCTGCCAGCGTCCACAACAAAATTTGTTTCGCAAATTCCACTTTCTCATACGGCCAAGGGAGGAAAAAGAAAGGGAAGAGAAAAGTTAATAAATATACAGATCCTCTGATAATTTTAGAAAAAGGATTATTTTGATCCATTTGATTTAGTTATTAATACCAAAGCTCAAATTATTCCAAATTGTTCCAAACAAAATCCAAATATCAAATAGTAGAATGAAAAATTATTTTTTCTGTCTTGTCATTGCGATGACAAAAGTGGCGGTTTGATTATTTGACATTTGAACTTTGTAATTTGTTTGGAATAATTTGTCATTTGAATTTTGGAATTCTACTCCGCGATTATCGGCGCCACAAGGTTTCTCCCCCAGGTTGCCGTTGTCGGAGGATTCGGATCCAATCCATATAACGCGTTGATGTTCGCCGCGGAAACTTGTCCAGCGTAGATTTTCAAATCATCAATCAATCCATCTGCCTGTAAAGTATTTCCCGACGCCCCGTAAAGCGATCCCGGATAAAAGTAAGCGGGAACAGTTTGCGCCGTCCAGTTGCTTCCAGTAAAAGGAGTGCCGCTGCTGGAACCATTCACATATAATATCACGCTTCCCGCCGAACCTCCAATATCATTGTCATAACTTACCACAATATGTTGCCACGCATCCTCGCTGAAAGATAACGCCGCCGAATTCGTCACGACAGTAGTCCAATCATCGCCATCATATAGTTGCGCGGTAATATAGTAATTGGTTTTGTCATAAAATACTCTCAATAAATTGTCGCTGTCGTCTTCAGCATCAAAGATATACGCGTTTTGGTCAAATTTGTTATAGTCCCACATCGGTTTCCACCAAATTGATACGGTCCCCGCATCGGCTGGAACCACGCCGCTGGCATTATATGTTAACTTATCAGCCCCATCTACTAAAAATGATTTAAGCGAACCGCCCCATTTTCCCGTATTATAAGAATTCGCTTCTGAAGATGGCGTTGTGGTTGTGGGATCCGTGTATTCGGAGGTGGAATCTAACTCAACTACCGCGATATCGTCAAATGTCCCGATTTTACCGCTGTCCGCGTAAAGTTCAACAACCAATGAAGTTGATCCCGCCTTAAAAGTATAATTTGATTTTTGATACGCGGTGTTTGATATTGTTATCGTTTTTGTTGCCGCGTTTGATAATTCTATATAAGCGTTTCCCGAATCCACTTTCGCGAAAGCGCCAAATGAATACCATTTGTCTGATTCCACCGTTACTGTCTGATTTACATTTTGGCTTGTGCTTCCGCTCGTCACTTTTTGGGCTGATGATCCCGTGTGCTGATTTGCCGTCTCTTCCGCGACTGTCGCGGATCCCGTGTTTGTCCAGTCCGGAGCCACCCCTGATGAATATGTTCCTTCCATTCCTCCATTTTCCGCCAAATTTTTATCCACTCTAAAATTATCCACATAAACAATGCTGTTGCCGGAGATTGATCCGTCTTGGATGAATTTGAATAGATGCGCGCCTGTTTGATCCGCTTCAAATGATAATTC
>CAZUBR010000052.1:0-3757 GCA_964618965.1 uncultured Candidatus Saccharibacteria bacterium
CCGTAAACGTTGTTTTGAACTTGTTTTATGGATCCATTGTTGATAATAGACACGGATCCGTTCTCTCCATGTATTAAAAAACTATCATCAGAAATATTGATGATAGAATATTCAATATCTGTCAGCAAAGCAGTTTCCGTAAACTGTTTTTTTTCTATCTCATTATTTTTAGACGGTATCATCCATGGATCGGAAACGGAATAAATGATCCCAGAATCTTTTTGGATAAAATAAATTTTATTGTTACTGAGAAATACTTTATCTGAATCATTCGCGATTACTATCTCGTCGTTAGAGACAATGTTTTTTTGCGTAATTTTATTATCGCTAACATAAATTAGAATGTCATCATTTTTATTATGCCAGACAATTCGCGAATTTTCGTATTTTTCAAGCGCGATCAGTTTGATATTCTGAGGATTTAAGGTTTCAAGGAAATAATATCCTTTTTGTCCATTATTCAGGGTGGCAAAAAACGAAACATATTTTTCCTGGATTGACCAAGAGATAGATTCAGGTTCTATTGAAACTATTCTACAATTACTGTCAATACTTGAAAAAGCTGGCATTTCATTTATACTTAAATTGAGGAATAAGGGGTTTGCGGTATCTTCTTGCGATCCGATCGCGAATGATCTGAAAGGAGAAAATTTTATCCATCGCAAAGCGTTTGCTATGCTTTGCGATTGTGGGTTTTTTGGGAACAAAAGAATATTATCAGCGACTGATAAATGAAAATCTTTTACTTTCAACGTCTTATTCCATGGCAGATAACCATCCTTAAAAATCTCAACATTATATGACCCGGCTGACAGATTGGTAATTAAGGCGGGGGTGGATTTTTCTGCCATTATTCCGTTAAGAATAATATTCGCGGATTTCGGAATACTTTTTATTGAAATTGATCCTGTTGGAACTATTTTTTTCTTATTGATATCAAAAACATATCCCATTGAATAAGCAAGAATAATAGGGCATAAAATCATAAACATAGCTAAACAAGAAAGAAATAAAATTGTTCTAGTAGTTCTATTCATTGAATATATTATACGATAAATTAAGCATAATGTCAAGATAATTATGGCTAAAAAAATTGCTATTGATTTAGGGACAGCAAATACTTTAGTGTTTGTTCCTAAGAAAGGGGTTATTGTTAATGAACCGTCTGTTGTGGCGGTTTCAATGGTTGATGATAGTATTTTGGCCGTTGGGAAAGAAGCGAAAGAGATGTTGGGCAGAACTCCCGAAAACATCAAAGCGCTATGCCCTTTGAAAAATGGAGTTATCGCGGACTATAAAGCAACGGAGGCAATGATAAGATATTTTATCAATAGGACTTGCGGACGTGTAAGATTAACTCGTCCGGAAGTTTTAATTTCTGTTCCCGCGGGGATAACTTCAACTGAGAGACGAGCGGTGTTAGAAGCGGCAAAACAGGGAGGAGCGAAAGCGGTTTATATTATCAAAGAGCCAATCGCGGCCGCGTTGGGGGCGAATATCCCAATCGCGGCCCCATCCGGCAATCTTATCGTTGATATTGGTGGAGGAACAAGCGAAGTTGCCGTAATCTCTCTTGGAGGAATTGTCGCGAGCGCTTCCGTGCGGGTTGGCGGAACTAAAATGGACAAATCTATCGCGGACATGATCAAAAAACAACATGGATTGGCAGTGGGAAATCGCACCACTGAAGAAATTAAAATAGCTATTGGTAGCGCTGTTTTCCAAGAAAGCGAAGATATTTTGGAAATTAGAGGAAGAGATTTAGTTTCAGGACTTCCTAAAACAATTGAAATCTCTACGAATGCCGTCGTAGAGGCGATCCAAGATAATTTACGGGAAATTATCAATACCGTGAAATCCGTTTTACAAGATACCCCGCCAGAACTTTCCGCTGACGTTATTGACAAAGGGATGATTGTTTCAGGCGGAGGCGCGCTTTTAAGAAATATAGATGAATTGATAACATCATGCACGGGCGTTCCATGTTATGTCGCGAATGATCCATTAACTTGCGTGATCAAAGGGGCGGGAATTATTTTAGAAAATTTAGAAAATTATAAGAGGGTGCTTTGAAGATAGCAATTATTCATGATTATCTAGAATATTGGGGAGGGGCGGAAAGGGTTTTAGCGACCCTTCTTGAGATGTTTCCGCAAGCGGAAGTTTTTACATTATTGTATGATAAAGAAAAAATAGGCAAGTTTTTAGAAAACGTAAAAGTTCACGCCTCATGTATTAATAAATTGCCTAAATTTATTAAAAAAAGAAAAAGGTATTTGTTGCCAATAATTCCTTCTCTCCCAGAGACTTTTGATTTGAGAGATTTTGACGTGGTAATATCATCCAGTGGAGCGTTCGCTAAAGGAGTTGTGGTCCGACCAAAAACTATTCATATTTGCTATTGCCATAGTCCAATGCGTTTCGCGTGGGACTGGTATTGGCAATATAAAAAGGAGCAAAGAAAAGGCCCCTTAACGCGAGCGGCAATCTGTTTAATAACGAATTATCTGCGAGTATGGGATTTTTCCAGCTCACAGCGCGTGGATTATTTTATCGCGAATTCACGGAATGTTTCCAATAGAATAAAAAAATATTACAGAAAAAGTAGCAAAGTGATTTATCCTCCAGTTGAAAGTCCTCGGAAAATACAAGAATGTGGCAGAGAAAATTATTTTTTAATCATCTCCAGATTATCTCCATATAAACGCGTTGATCTTGCCGTTGAGGCGTTTAATAAACTACATTTGCCTCTTATAATAGTTGGGGACGGGAGCGAGTTCAAGCGACTTAAAAAAATGGCTGGTCCAAACGTTGAATTTACGGGGAATGTTTCTGATGAAAAAAAATGGGGATTACTTGCCAAATGTAGAGCGCTAATTTTCCCCGGGGACGATGATTTTGGGATTACAATGGTTGAGGCGATGATGATGGGCAAGCCAGTGTTAGCCTTTAGGGGAGGTGGAGCGCTTGAGATTGTTCAAGAAGGTAAAACAGGAGAATTTTTTGACACTCCATCCGTGGAAATTTTAGCGGAAGGAATAAAAAGATTAAGAGAAAATTTTTCTAAATATGACGCGCACGCTATAAAAAAGGAAGCGCGAAAATTTTCTAAAGAAAGATTTAAGCGAGAATTTTTGGAATATTTTGAATTTATAATAGATCATGATCAAAATTTACGGAAATAAGAATAACCAAGATTTTCTGAAAAAAAATCTAGAGGACGGCGTTTTTCCGCATGCCTATCTTTTTCGCGGAGCGCGACATTTGGGAAAAAAAACATTGGCGCGACAATTCGCGGAATCAATTATAAATTCTAAAGATATAAATATCCATCCTGATGTTATGATCCTTGAAAGCGGTGAAGACGAGATGATCAAAAAAGTCCGAGAGATTAGAAAGAAAATATATTTATCGCCGCAACGCGCCTCCCGAAAGATTGTGTTATGTTACAATGTGGACAGAATGCGATTAGACGCGCTTAATACTTTTCTAAAATCATTAGAAGAGCCTCTTCCAGACGTTATTTTTATACTGACAGCGTCTCGCGAGATTCTTTCAACCGTGGAATCGCGTTGTGTTGTTTTGAAATTTTTTCCGCTTTCTAACCGTTTAATGAGGGAAGTCGTGAAAAAAAATGGGATTTCTGAAGATATGTCCGAATTAGTTTTACGTTTCAGCATGGGTAGGCCGGGGCTTATTTATGGTTTTAACAAGGATTTATTAAACAAAAAATTAAGCGATTTGCTTAATTCCAATA
>CAZUBR010000053.1:0-3694 GCA_964618965.1 uncultured Candidatus Saccharibacteria bacterium
ATGCAGTTCAATGCCATATACATTGCAATTGCCTATTTCATCTTCGGGAGTGAAAGGTGAATTACTATTAATAATCTTTTCCACGCATTGATACCCAGCGTCATGTTGCCATTCGTTATCTAACCAATATGGATTGCATTCGGTCTCTTCTTTGTTGGAAGTTTTGAACTCGGCGCATAATTCATAATTTGTGTCTGAAATCTTGTTGTAGATAATATCTCCATTTTTGACGCGATTAGTTTCGGATACCGACATTGACGATATAAATAAATCTCCGAAATTTTCAGGGATTTCCTCATGATTTCTATAATGAGTTTCCAAATCGCTTTCAATTTTACTCAAAAGATCTACTGTGGCTCGATCAAATTTTTTATTCCGCATTTCCTGCGGACTTTCCACGAAAGCTGTTCCCGCGATTAATGCGGAGATGACAAACATTAAAGATACTCGCGAATATATTTTTATGACTGTATTTTTTTCTCCAAAAACAATCTCTCTTTTAATATCATACCAATAGTATGAAAGAACGGTTCCGGCAACCGCGAGCACGGTTAACGCTTTCAAAATAAATTTAATTGTTAATTCTCCTTCCAAGAATTGGTAAATCACGGCAATCAACCATCCAATAATTACCACTGAAGAAATAAAGACAATCAGATATGTGAGCCATTTGCGGATTTGAGATTCTTTATCCAAATTTCCCATAAAAAGTTCTCTGTTAATTTTCCGCGCGATGACGTAATAAATTGGAATGGAAACTATCAATGCCGCGATAGCGAAACGTAATGCTCCAGAGTCAAGACAAGTATATGACGTTCTCAAAACATTGACTGGATCGGAAATGTATTTATTAATAATTTGAAAAACTATTGCTCCGGCAGAATAAGCGACGAACCCTAATGCTACTAACGAAATCATGTACAAGAAAGCGAATTTAGCGGCATTATCCCACTTGGGTTGCGGGCTGAACGATTGTTGATTGTCCATATTTTACTCCTTTTGCCAGTGTTTATAAATTAACTATTTTTTCTTTTTAATTTCTTCCACCATCTTTTCCATAAACTCGTTTTTTCCCATTTCAGCGATATCTTTTTCTCCCCTGATATTAACACGCAATCTATCGGTTCCCATTTCTTTGTCTCCAATGACTAAAACATAAGGGACTTTTTCTGTTTTAGCTTTTCTAATTTTCTTTCCGACGGTCTCATTGCTATTATCAACTTCCACGCGAATTTCATGTTGTTTAAACTCATCCGCTAATTTTTGACAATGTTCAGCGTGCTTTTCTCCAACAGAAATTATTTTAATTTGAATAGGGGACAGCCAGAGCGGAAAAGCGCCGGCGTAATGTTCTATTAAAACTCCGATAAATCTTTCAAATGATCCAAAAAGAGCCCTATGCAACATGTATGGACGCTCTTTTTTCCCTTTCTCATTCGTAAAAACCATGTCAAAACGTTCTGGCAAATTAAAATCAAACTGAAGGGTGGAACATTGCCACTCTCTTCCCAAAACATCTTTGATCTTGAAGTCTATTTTGGGACCATAAAACGCCGCTTCGCCTTCTTCTTTCACGTAGTCTAATTTTTTTTCTTGAGCCACTTCCTCTAAAACTTTTTGAGTAAAATCCCATCCTTCGCTATTGCCGGCGTATTTTTTAGAATTAGCGGGATCTCTTAATGAAAGATAAATTTTGTATTCATTAAATCCAAAAGTTTTTAACATGAATTCTATAAAATCTATCACTTTCGCTAACTCTTTTTTGACTTGGCTTTTCGCGCAAATAATGTGCGCGTCGTCTTGAGTAAAACCGCGAACTCTTGTTAACCCGGAAAGTTCTCCTGATTTTTCATAACGATAGACTGTTCCAGCTTCCGCCCATCTAACGGGAAGATCACGATAAGAACGGGGGCGAGATTTATAAAGTATGGTATGGAAAGGGCAATTCATCGGTTTAATTAAGTATTCTTCTTTCGCGTCCGACTTTTCTCCTGTTTGGATCGCGTTAAGGGAAGAACCGATTTCTATTGGGGGATACATGCTTTCACTATAAAATCCCCAATGGCCAGAAGTCTCCCAAAGTTTTCGGCTCCCAATATGAGGGCTTCTAACTAATTCATAACCGTTTTTTAGGTGTTCGCGATGCCAAAAATCTTCTATTATTCTCCATAATAAAGCGCCTTTAGGATGCCATAAAGGCAATCCCATTCCTACGGATGGGTCTATTAAAAATAATTCTAAATCTTTTCCCAACTTTCTATGATCTCTCTTTTCCGCCTCTTCTTGCGTTTTCAAATATCTTTCCAATTTATCTTTTGTTTCAAAAGCGATACCATAGATTCTTTGAATCATTTTATTTTTTTCATCGCTTTTCCAATAAGCGCCGGCAATTTTGGTTAGCTTGAAAGAAGCGGAGTTAATTTCTCCCGTAGATTTTATATGCGGTCCTTTACACATATTGATAAAATCGCCTTGCTGATAGAAAGAAACTTCTGTTTCGCCTTCTTCTTTTAAGTCTTCCGCGAGTTCCGCGGTGTAAATATATTTTTTATCTTTCAAAAATTTTATCGCCTCATCAATCGGCATTATTTTTTTATCAACAGACAAATCTTCTTTGATAATTTTTTTCATCTCTTCTTCTATTTTTAGGAGATCTTCCTCCGTGATTTGGCGTTCTACGTCAAAGTCATGATAAAAACCATTTTCAATCGCGGGTCCGACTCCGGGGACGGCTCCGTATAGGCGCTCAAGCGCTTGCATCATTACGTGAGAAAGACTATGTCGTTTAATTTCCATACTTTTAGAATTCATTTTTTATCTCCATTCGTATATTACTTTTTAATCCTCCGGGTATTGTGCTATTCCATGGTGGCCAAAAGTATATTTCGGCCTTTTGTATTTCCGGGAACGCTTCAAGATATTTTATGGCTTCTTCTTTTTCTAATCCAATTAAACGTTCTTTTTGAAAAAGAGATAGTGGAAACTGTGATACAAACGATCCTGAAAGTTTGATATTCAATTCTGCCCTGACGTTTTCCCAATCTATGCTCACGTCAGTATATTCTATGGTCGCGGAATTGTATTTTATAAGTTCTTCATATTCCGAAGCTTGTTTACGCAGATTAGCGGACGCTATCGCTATGATGTTTTGTTCATTGAATATAATCGTAGTTATTGTTCCTTTGATAGTAAGGTTAAATTGTGGGCTGGCTGTTCCCGCGGGAACGTTAGAAATAGTTTCTGTAATTTCTAATTGAGATAATTCCGGTCTGATTGTTTGGGACGTTCCTCCAAGATCTTTGATAATGCTTGTTTTTATGGATGTAAAAAAATCCTGTTTATTATTTTCCACGGCTGTTGTTAAATCATCGTTAGAAAATATAGTCCCCTGATTAAATCCGCCTCGCGTAAAATCGGAAGTTTCCGCGTATACTAAAGACTGCATGGAAGGGGAGAGTTTAATAAAATTAAATCTTTGCGCCGGGATATTTCCTTCAATTCCCGCCTCTTTCGCGGTAACCGTCATCTGAACGCTTCCGCCCGCGGGAACTGTGATAGCCTTATCCGTCATAAAAATTACTTTATTTTTCTCTCCAGATAGTTGGCTGTCAATTAATAGATATTGATTTTTAGTCTGTTTGTTGTAAATAGTGACTGTTCCCGTGGACTTGCTTGAAATCGCTTTATTCATGAT
>CAZUBR010000054.1:0-3693 GCA_964618965.1 uncultured Candidatus Saccharibacteria bacterium
AGAGTATTATCGGCAAGTGAAATATCTAATTTATACAATAGCCAAAATTAATAATTATAAAATAAGAATATGCAAATCTTAGTGGGGAAAAAAGAAAAAGTTGAAAAAAACAACGTAAAAAATGAGCAAGCGCGAGTGTCGGTTAATTCGGAAGTCAAAAAAAATTGTTCTCTTAATATTTTAGATTCTCTTATTTCTCTCTCAATCTTTCTAATCTTCTTTGGCACGTCCCTGTTTTTTACCGGAACAACGCTTCAAGGAATCGGGTTTGAGAAACAAATATTTTTTTATGCCGCGTTATTAATAGGTTTAACGGCATGGATATTTAAGGGTATTTCTTGCGGTGAAATTTCCATAAGAAGGACACCTTTAGATATTCCAATTGTTGTTGCGCTCATCGTCGCTTTATTAAGCACCGTTTTTTCGGTCAATCGCTGGGATAGTTTTTTAGGAGGATTTTCAATTCCGACAAAAGGATTTTTGGCTATTCTTTCTTTAGCGGCTTTTTATTGGTTTTTCATATCCAACGCGAATGAAAAAAGAATAAAAATAGCTTTCAAGGCGCTAATTGGCGCGATAACAATTCTTGCCATTTTTATGACCTTGAAGTTTACCGGACTGGCGGAGTATTTAGTAAGCGTGGTTAGGATTTCCATTCCGGAAAGTCTGCAATTTTTAATGGATAAAAGTTTCAATCCGATAGGAATGTTGGGGAATTTGGGAGTTGTTTTGGGGGCGGGGCTGTTGTTAATAATGTCTAATGGTAAAAAACAAGAATATGGTCGATTCTTGAAAGGATTGATGGCAATTTTGATTTTGTTGCTCATTTATCTCACTCTTGCTCTTGTAAACTATACCGGAATGGCAATTTTGCTTGTAGCATTTACCTTGTATATTGTTTTTACGATTTCAAAGGTTGTTCCAGCCACACGGCTTTTCAAGGGCATCGCGATATTTATGTTTTGCGCGATTTTGCTCCTGATGATTATGGGTGGAGCTTTTCATCCGATTAAAGTTAGTCTTCCTACTGAAATAGGACTTGGAAGAAGAGCGGCATGGAGCATTTCATCGGAAGCAATAAAAGAAAATTGGATCGTGGGAACGGGGCTGGCGACATTCAAATACGGATTTTCAAAATATCGTCCACAAGCGTTGAATAACAGCATCTTATGGCAGACAAAATTTTCGGGAGCGGGATTTTTCGCGGAAATACCTGCTACCGGAGGGATAGCGGGGACACTGGCGGCAATATTGCTGGTGTTGGCTTTTATTGGGGCGGTCGTATTGGTTTTATTGGGCGATAATATGAAAGATTCTCTTGCGAGCATTCAAATTGGACAATCGCGAGAGATTGTTTCCGCGAATACAATTCTTTCCTTGTTTTGCGCGTCAATTCTGATCATTCTGTATATGATATTTAACTTATCCTCAACGGCAGTTATTCTTTTTGGTATAATGGTAATAACACTCACGATGGCCGCGGCGGCGCAGGCGCGTCCGAACATGTTCAAGGAATACAAATTTTCTTATCACACATCTCCGCAATACGCGCTTGCTCTTTCGTTCGCTTTTATGTGTATCGCGAGCGGAGTTATCGTGGTTTTTGCTCTTTTGGGGAAGATGTTCGTCGCCGATGTTTACGCTCAAAAATCCGTGAACGCGGACAATTTTACGAACGCGGCGATTTTAATGGAACAGGCGGCGGGACTGGCTGCCTTTCAAGATGAATACATGTCCAGATTGGGGAATATGTATCTGTCCGATGGCATTATGGAAATGCAAAAAAGCGCGCCCGACAAAGATAAAGCGCGGGATTTATTTGTGAACAGTTTAAGAGCTCATCGGACGGTGGCAGTTTTGACGAAAAATGACCCCGATAGATGGGAATCTTACGCCGTGGCAGCCGAAACGATGTCTGGTTATGATCCAACAATGTTGGACGAAGCTATTGAAGTTTATAAAAAGACGGTTGAACTAAATCCTCTAAATCCGCTGTTATATACAAGATTAGCAAAAATGCAGGTAGTTCGTGGAGACTATATTACAACCGAAAAGGAGAAAGAGATGCCGATTGAAAAGGCGAATCTTTACAACGCGGCTAAAGATAATTACAAAAAAGCGATTGAATTGCGAGGAGATATTGCCGATTTTTACAGCAGTTTGGCGTTGACGCAGGAAAGAATGAATGAAATTAACAAGGCGATGGAGAACTTTCAAAAAGCGTTGATTCTTAAACCGGAGGATCCCACTTTTTTATATCAATTAGGGCGATTATTTGAAGGTTCCGGAAGCAAGGAAATGGGAAAACAATATTATCAAAAAACGCTAGACGCCCTTGAAGCGATTCCGATTCCCGAAAGTGGAATTGATATAAACGCGGAAACAAAAGAAGCGCTGAAAAAGTTGATCAATCCGTCGGCGCAACAGATTACAACGGAAGAGGGGGAAACGGTAGAATAAATCCCAAATTCAAAATTACAAATAACAATTCAATTCCAAAACCCAAATGACAAATTATTCCAAACAAATTACAAAACCTAAATGCCAAAAATAAAAGAACATGCAAAATACCAATGGCAAGAAATATGATCTTGAAGAGAGAACGGCTAAATTTGGGGAAGATGTTATAGATTTTCTAAAGATATTAAAAAAAGACGAGATAAATAAACCAATAGTTAATCAAATCATCAGAAGTTGTACGAGTATAGGAGCAAACTATATGGAAGCAGACGGAGCTGAATCAGGTAAAGATTTTAAACACAAAATAGCTCTCTGTAAAAAAGAGGCAAAAGAATCTATGTATTGGACTAGAATGCTGGCAAGGAATAATCCTGAAATGAAAGAAAAATGTAGAATCCTTTGGCAAGAAGCCCATGAACTAACATTAATTTTTTCAAGCATTTTATTAAAGAAAAAATAATTTGTCATTTAGTATTTGATATTTGTCAGCCCGTAGGCTGATCACCCCGCAGGGCGAGATTTTGTTTGGAATAATTTGGAATAATTTGGATTTTGGTATTTATAATTCTATTAAATGGACCAACTAAAAAAACTAAAGAAACACCTAAAAAGAATCCATAGCTTTATAGATAACTTCACCCGTCGTCCTGATTTCGGCGTGATTTTAGCGTGCTTTATTTTATTTATTTTTTTGGCAGTAGGGACAATCGCGGGAGTGCCGGCGAGGAATAGAACTCTTACAAAAGTTCCTCTTCTTTGGGCAAAATTGGACGGCAATCTTACTGATGAGAATAGTTCTGGCGGCGCTTTTGCGTATTCGCCGGGGAAGCCGTCCACTGATTATGGAATCACATTAAAAGAGGGAGATAACATTCAATATAGCAGAGGGACAGCGATAGACGCGGGTTCTGGAATGTATGAGAATTGGAATCCGAATCAAGGAACGATGAATGTGTGGGTCCAGCCGAACTGGAACGGAAATGATAATCAAGCGCGTTGGATTTGGAACGCGGATTCCGGGAGAGTTGATACAGAGGATGCCAACCTTGCGGCGTATTTTAAGTTTGACGAGGGTTCGGAAAATTTCGCGTTTGATTCTTCAGCTAATTCCAATGTTGGTTATTTGCGCGGTCCGGCTTTGAGTTTTGACGGGGGGGATTATGTGAATATCCCTTATAATTCAAGCTTTGATATAGGAATTGGGGATTTTACGATTCTCGCGTGGATTAAAAT
>CAZUBR010000055.1:0-3646 GCA_964618965.1 uncultured Candidatus Saccharibacteria bacterium
CATGCCGAGGCGCTTTGCGCCGAGGCAACATCTTTCAATTTCGCTGAATGTAAAAATTGGCGGAGAAGGAGGGATTCGAACCCTCGGTCCCCTTTAAGAGGGGACAATGGTTTAGCAAACCATCGCATTCGGCCACTCTGCCACCTCTCCAAAATCAGTTAACAGCTTTCAGCGTTATCGTTTGTTTACATCGCTACAATATTAGAATCTAAATCCCGTAAATCCAAAAAATTCCGCTCAATCCAGATTCAGACAGCGTTTAATTGATCAAGCATTTTTCGTCCATTTCCATTATTAAAGAAATCTCTTGCCGGCTTTAATATTTTAATTAGATATTCCGCCACAAAATTTTTAAGATCTGCCGGATGCAATTCTTTTTTTTCAAAAACTTTTTCTAATTCATCATAAGAATTAAAAGTTAGGTCCCCGCCATGTTTATTTTGACGATGTATCGTAATTGATTCTTCTTTCGTAAAAATCAAAAGTTTTGCCCAATTCAAAACTGGATTATAACCGATTTCTCCTTCTGAACAAAACGCTTTCTTAACCTTCCGCGTTATTTCTTCTTCGCTATCATGAATGAACACGGCTGAATCCGGTTGGGACTTGCTCATTTTAAGAGCGGAGATTAATTCATCTCTCTCGCTTTCATCAATTGGCCATTTGGACGGTTTTCCCAACCCCATCAAAAGCGGCCCGTGAATCGCGATTGGCTTGTATGTTTTTTTACCGTATTGAAACGGACTGTTTTTAATTTGTAAAGCAACATCCCGAGCGATTACGTGAGCTTTTCTTTGATCCATTCCCGCGTGAACAATATTCGCTCCTATCGTAAAAATGTCCGCCACCTGCATTGCTGGATAAACCAATTTCGCGAAATCCACCCCTTCCCCTTCTTCTTTTCCTAAAATCGTGATGCTTCTTTTCATTCTCGCGAGAGTTGTGTGTTTAGAAACATCTATGACGGTTTCCCAAAATTTATCATTATTATGATACAAATCCGTTCCTAAAATAAATTTTAATTTTGAAGAATCTCCTCCCAAACATTCTAATGATTTCATCAAAGCGTTCTTAAAATACCCTTGGGCAATTTTACCGGCCGTCTCAATGGTTCCGTCTAATTTTTCATTGATCCATGTATGCCAATCAGCAAGATAAATCACGCACTCCGCTCCCGCGTCCATTAGATCTTTAACTTTTCGCATGCACACTAACCCAGTCCCCAAATGGACTTTTCCGGATATTTCAAAACCAATATAATGTTTAAGCGGAATATCATTCTCTATTATCCATTTCAGATCATCTCCCGTCATAATTTCCTCAATATCGCGCGCTATTAGATTGTATTTTTCTTCTTTGTTCATCGTGTTTATATTATCCTATTTTAACTATAAAATCAACCTTGCCCTCTCCCAAAATTCTGGTCTCCCCCGCGTTTTTTTCAACCAATACCACCACTCCACTCCCCAAAAATACACTTCCGGAAAACAGACGTCTTCCGCGTATTTAATATTTTCTTCAAATTGCTTTATGCTCATTGACTTATTCTGTTCTTCTTCATCCATTTCATAAATCGCCCGCGGTCCCCACGGTTCCGCTTGCAGTTCTGAAACAATTATTGGTTTATCCGGATCAAAAAAATGAACGATATTTGCTTTTTTCCAGAAAAAATTTGGAGTCAATGGATAGCGAATGTAGCCTAACGGATCCTTGTAAACTATTCTGTACATTGTCGTTCCAAAAATATCCGCGCGCTTCGCCGCGCGAATCCACACACTTAATTCACCACTGTCGGTTATCACGATTGATCGCTCCGGATCAAGAGTTCTCACTATGTTAATTTCTTCATCCAAAAAATCCGTATCCAAAGAAGGACAGATTCCAAAATTTAAAAATGGTTCATTCTCAACTTGCCACGCCTTGAGATTGTCAAAATTTTTGTACCGTTCAACTATAATCCGCAAAAGTTCAAGAACTTCTGTCTGTTGATCATCTTCAGAAAAGCCCGATGCCCATTCTGGAACATGGCACTCTGGCCATCGCGGAACTTTTCTTCCAATCGTAAGCGTAACTTGTGTTGAACGTTTTAACGCTTCGTTCATCATCCAATCATAATCATCAAAAACATATTGATCTTTTGCTATTTCAATATCCTGCCAATAAACGGGAATACGCATTATTTTAACTTTTAGATCTTCCAAAATCGCCAAATAATTTTCTTTCCAATCCAGCCCCATTTCACTTGAAAACTTTTTTGAAAATACTACTCCCCACTTTATGTCTCCGGAATTCGCGACGGTTCTTGACGGTTTTCTGCGCAAAAATAGCAACGCCAAAAGCAAAACACAAATTGACAAAAAAACTATTTTTAGGAATTTTTTTATCATAAAGATAACGCGATTATTCCCCCTCCAATTAACAAAATAGCAAAAATTTTATGCCAAAGTTCAGAACGATTTAATCCTTCGCGCAAAATAGCTGGAAGTTTTACGGATAATATGGCGGCAAAAATAAATATAAAAGCGTATTGAACTCCTTGCATTGAATATACTATGCTGACGTTTCCCATGGCAACAGCGATATTTACTAAAAAAGCTCCAATGCCCGCTATCGCTTTGTTGCCAATAACCCATAACCACGAACTTTTCCCGGCGTTTCTCGCCGT
Source organism: uncultured Candidatus Saccharibacteria bacterium (assembly GCA_964618965.1). Taxonomy (GTDB): domain Bacteria; phylum Patescibacteriota; class Minisyncoccia; order CAYZDR01; family CAYZDR01; genus CAYZDR01. The sequence continues at coordinate 2,666 of CAZUBR010000055.1, forward strand.
ATCAAAAATTATCTGTCTATTCTTTTTTCTCAATAACAAGGTCATGGCCATTAGAAAAAACCCCACGCGCGACCAGACATAAGCGTTAAAAAATGGTTCAATCATATAAACGCGTTTTATCATCACGATTGAAACGGCGGATAAGAATGCTCCTAAAACAACTGGGGTTATATTTTTAATGTCATGAAAACCATTATTTTTTTTATACAAAATTAGCGTTCCGCCCATAATTAACAGAATGACAGCAAGCAAATGAGCGCTCTTCAAAACTTCATTAAACATTAGAGCGTTGATCGCGAGAACAAAAATCGCGCCACATCCTCCGAAAACCGCGAAAACTCTTGATGCTTCTTCTTTGAATAAAGCAGTAAATAGAAAGAACAATGAAATCAAAAAAATTACCCCGCTTGCCACAGACAAAAGAGTAATATTTAACGATGATAACCAAAAACCAAACGGAGCGAATGCAAAAGCAAAAATTCCCAACGCTCCAACATAGAAAGTATAAACAACTGGATTAGCAACTTTTTTCGTAACCAAAAATTTGTCGCCTACGGAAGCAACAGCTATCAAAAAATACGCTATGACCGCGATTAGAATGTACACCGTATTTTCCTTTCCATAGTTTTTCCATCCACTTCCACTAATCCAAATTTTGGCCAAAATCCAAACGCCCACTCAAAATTATCTAATAAAGACCAATAAAAATATCCTTTAACATCTATGCCTTCATCCATCGCTTTTCTTATCCAGCGCAAATGATCTTCAATGAACTTCGCGCGCTTGCTATCATCAGCATCGGCTATTCCATTTTCTAAAATATACACCGGCTTTTTGTATTTTTTTAAATCTTTTAGAAGAAAATATAAACCTTCCGGATGAACTTCTTTGCGAATCGTTCTTGTCTCAGGATTTTCTGAAGTCATCCTCTTAATTAAATCGCTAATTTTAAAAAATTTGACACGGTGACAAGTATAATAA
>CAZUBR010000056.1:0-3624 GCA_964618965.1 uncultured Candidatus Saccharibacteria bacterium
CTGTAGAGATTATTAAGAACCCGGTTAACTTTTAACTTAACTTTCATGAATCAAAAAAACGATAAAAAAAGGGATGATGTTCAAAAAGAGTTAGTATCTCCAAAGACACCATCTAAGTCATCAAAGCAATTTTCCGCTCCAAGAGGAATGAAAGACGTTCTTCCAGATGAAGGACGTTATTGGCAACACATAAGCAGTGTTGTTTATAAGATTGCCAGTATCTTTGGGTTTTCATTGATTCAAACGCCTATTATGGAAGATGTTGGACTTTTTGAAAGAAGTAGCGGGATCTCGTCAGATGTTGTTAGAAAGGAAATGTATACTTTGCCCGTGAAGGGCGGACAGAAATTAGCATTAAGACCAGAAGGAACAGCGGGAGTCGCGAGAGCGTTCATAGAGAATGGAATGTCTAATTTATCTCAGCCGGTAAAACTTTTTTATGAAGGGCAAATGTTTAGGTATGAAAGACCTCAAGCTGGAAGAAGAAGACAACACTCTCAATTTGGGTTTGAGGTTTTTGGTAGCGATGACGCTATAATAGACGCCCAATTGATTTATTTAGCGTGGAGAATTTTTGCCAAACTGAACATTAAAAATATTTCAATACATATTAACAGCATCGGGTGCGATGGGTGCAGAAAAGAATACAAAAGCGCTTTGTTAAATTTTCTAAAGAGTCGCAAAAACAGACTTTGCAAAGATTGTTTGGAAAGAATGTCATCAAACCCATTGAGAGTTTTAGATTGTAAAAATGATATTTGTAAAGAAATTATTTCTGATGCTCCTCAAATAGTAGATTATCTTTGTCAGGGATGTCATGATCACTTAATGCTTGTCCTGGAATTTCTAGATGAATTAGATGTTCCATATTTTCTAAACCCAAAACTCGTTAGAGGACTAGATTATTACACAAAAACTGTTTTTGAAATTTGTTCAAACGATGAGCAGTTTCAAGATTCTCATGTTCAATTTGGAGGGGGAGGGAGATACGATAGTTTGGTTAAAAATTTGGGAGGAGGAGACGTTCCGGCGGCGGGATTTGGAATAGGAATAGAGAGAACAATCATGTTAATGAAGTATTATGGGGTGAAAGTTCCCGATAGCAAAAAAGCAAAAGTTTTTCTTGTCGCGCTTGGGACTATCGGAAGAAAAAGAGGACTAAAGCTTTTTGAAGATTTGGTTAACGCCGGGATATTCGTAAAAGAGTCGTTTGCTAAAGGAAGTTTGAAGGCGCAATTGAAAATGGCCGATAAAGAAAAGTCTCTTTTGTCGGTAATCATAGGGCAGAAAGAAGCGATTGATAATGTTGCTATCGTGCGAGATATGATTAGCGGAGCTCAAGAAATTATTGATACAGACAAGATTTTTCCACGAATTAAAAAAATGTTAAAAAATATTTGACGGAAAGTATTGATGAATGGTATTCTTAAATAAATACTCCGATTAAGGGGCAGAAAGAGAGGTGATTTTAATGGTAGAAGTAAGAAAAAGAGAAAGGGAAAGTTCAGAAGGATTACTAAGGAGATTTTCCAGAAAAGTTCAGCAAAGCGGGCTTCTACTCAAAGCGCGTAAAGTTAGGTTTAGAGAACCCGAAAAAAATGATACTCAAATTAGAAAAGACGCTTTGAGAAGGCTTGAAATTCAAAAAGAACGCGATTTTTTGAGAAAAACAGGGAAACTTGTTTAATTTGAAAGTTTATAAATCCTGCCCGAAATGCTACATCGTTGCAGGCGGGTTGAAGGTTGAAAGTACGATAAAGTATATTGTCGGACTTTTGACTTTATAAATTTTTAACTTTTTGTTTATGGATATTTTAGAGACAATCAAGCGAGATTTAATTGAGGCAATGAAGAATAAGAATACTGAAAAGAGTTCTACTTTAAGAATGCTTCAGGCCGCGATAAAAAACAAGGAAATTGATATGAAGAGACAGGAGATGTCTGATGATATTATCCTTGAGGTTATTGCGAAACAAGCAAAACAAAGAAAAGAAGCTATTGCTGAATATGAAAAGGGTGGAAGAAAAGATCTTGCGAAAAAGGAAGAAAAGGAATTAAACGTTTTAGAAAAATATTTGCCAGAGCAAATTTCAGATGAGGAAATTACATCCGTTGTTAAAACTATTGTGGAAGAAATGTCTGCCCAAAAAGGCGATTTTGGGAAAGTGATGGGAATAGCCGCTAAACAACTGAAAGGCAAGGCGGACGGGAATAGAATTAGAAAGATCGTGGAAGGATTGTTGTAAACGAATTACTTCGCGGGATAAAATATACGCTAATCACGAATCAATGTCGTGGTATAAATAAAAACAAAAATATGAACACACCAGTAGGTCTCTCTGGACAAATTTTTCCCGACGATATGAAAGATCAAGACGCGAATAATAATTCTCCCAAAATGATTGACAAGAAATTATTAAAGTGGGTTGTAATATCGTGCGTGATGGTCGGTATAGCTACGGCGGGGATTATCGCGCTAGTAAAATTTTTTGGCGGCGCGAATAATAATGAAAAAGATTTAGACAATCAGGCAATAACGGGGCAATCTTCAATTATTGACGCGACAGTTATTGATGCGACAATCGGGCAGGCGTTAGTAATCCTTGACGGGAAAAGCACGTCTAAATTTACCCCATTTTCTCTTTCCGGATTAAAAGATGGAAAACATTCCTTTTGGCTTTCTAACGAAAAAGGAGATTGGCAGGCAGATATCAATATAGAAAATAAGGGAATAAAAAGCATCAATGCCGTAATGGGAAGTCAAAGCGCGCGAAATAATAAAAAAGAGAGCGAAATACTGCTATCGTCTAATCCAATTGGCGCGAGAATTTTTCTTGACGGCGAACAGTTAGGCGAAGTTACTCCTTCGCGAATTGAAGACTTGTCTTCAGGCAATCATAAAATATCTTTAACGTTAAATGGATATTCATCGTGGGAAGAAGATATAGTTATTACGAGTGGAACGACTTTGAGTTTTTCGGCAATTTTGAGAGAATTGGAATATATGGATAAAAGCGAAGAAAAAAATATTATTACGGAATTTACGCGCGTGAATTCCGGCTGGAGAAAATTTGAACATTTAACTTACGCGATACAAGGAGAAATTCCCGAAGATTGGAATATCTATGAGTTAAAAAACGCTGAATTAGAATTGTTGTATGAAGGGTTGAACGATAAAGCTGAATATCAGAACGCGGATATGATTATTGTTTTTGATGATAATCAGGAAGACGCTTTACCGGTAATGACAATTAACATTAGTAGTTTGAGCGAAAATGAACTTGTTGAAAATATGGTCAATTTTTATGGAGATCAAATTGAAATAGAGGATTCTGAAAACGGGAAAGTCTTAAAAACTATCGCGCAAGGAGAACAAGAAGAAAAACATTTCGTTATTGTAAACAATGAAAATAATTCATATAATTTTCTAATTTTTTATAGAGTGAGCGAAGATGTTTTTGGAAAATTCACGGACGCGTTTCAAATTTTGGAGAACATGGAGAATTTGTAATCTAAACTAAAATATGAGAGAGATTGGAATAAATAATCAGACTGAATTGAAGATAGACAAAAAATTTGTTCGGATGATCGCGCGCTCTGTCTTAAAAGAAAAAAAAATAAATG
>CAZUBR010000057.1:0-3365 GCA_964618965.1 uncultured Candidatus Saccharibacteria bacterium
TTTTGTTACTCTTAAAATTTCTTCAATTGTTGTAATACCTTTTATGGCCTTCGCAAGTCCGTCTTCAAGCATGGTTGCCATCCCTTCTTTAATCGCTTGTTGTTCAAGCTGATCTTCAGACGCTTTTCGCCCAATTAACTCTTTGATCGCTTCTGAAACTTCCATCACTTCAAAAATTCCGCATCTTCCCTGAAATCCATCCGCGCATTTATCGCATCCCGCGCTTTTGTAAAACGTCGCGTTCTGAATTTTCCCGCCTTTCAAAATTCCCTTTGCGCGCAAGGACTTCTCAATACGATCTAAATCATCATTTGATTCCAACGCTTCTATTGTCGCTCTGTCAATTTTGTATTCTTTTCTGCAATCAACGCATAATCTTCTCACAAGTCGTTGTCCAATTACAACGCTCATGGAAGAAGCGATTAAAAATGGCTCCACTCCCATATCTATTAAGCGTAGAGGAGCGCTCGCGGCATTATTGGTATGCAAAGTGGAAAAAACAAGATGCCCTGTCATCGCCGAGTGAACGGCAATTTCAGCGGTCTCGTTGTCTCTAATTTCTCCCACCATTATAATATCCGGATCCTGCCTTAAAAGAGATCTCAATCCGTTCGCGAAAGTAAAACCGATTTTAGCGTTAACTTGCGTTTGATTGATTCTTGGCATTTTGTATTCTATTGGATCTTCAATAGTGGCGATATTCACTTCTATGGCATTAAGGATGTCCAGAATAGTATAAAGCGTCGTTGTTTTCCCGGAACCCGTTGGTCCCGTTGAGAGAATCATTCCGGCGGCATTTTTGATATTTCTATGAACTATCTCAAGAGTTTCTCCATCTATCCCCAATCCTTCAAACGTTAGCCCCTTTGAAGACTCGTTAAGCAAGCGCAGAACAGCTTTTTCTCCTCCAAAAACAGGAAGAATAGAAACTCTTAAAGCAACTTTTAAGGATTCCAAATCAATCTTAAACCGCCCATCTTGTGGAAGTCTGTGTTCATCTAACTTTAATTGAGCCAGCACCTTTATCCTTGCTATCAATCCAAGCAACGCCTGTTTGGGAAGAGTCATCGCGTCATGCAAAATTCCATCCACTCTATATCTGATAATAACACTTTCATTTTCTGGTTCTATGTGAATATCGCTCGCGCCTTCCATAATCGCGTGGTTCAAAATGGAATCTAAAACTTTAACAACAGGTAGATCCTCCGCCATTTTCTGTAAATCTCCTTCATTCGCCACGTTTTTCCCTTTTCTAATCATGTTTTGAAATTCAGCTTGTAAACTTTTTTCATACTGTCCCAACGCGTGTTCAATTCCCTTCTCTGTCGTAAGACAGGGAGCTATCTCCATGTGAGACTTCTTTTTAATAAAATCTATCGCCTGCAAATTGTCTGGATCAACCATTCCGACTTTCAATGTGTTGTCGTCGCAGGCGAATGCCACAATTCTATTTGTTCGCGCGACTTGCTCTGGAATTATAGAAAGAACTTTCTGACTTATTTTCTCTTTCTCCAAGTCAACAAACGGAAAACCTAAAATATATGCTTCTAATTTTTTTAATTCAATTTCACTCATCACTCCTGATTCAATCAATTTCTGTTTTAAGCCTTTACTCTCATTTTCAGCTTGTTTCATGACTTTTCTCAGTTGCTCTTCGGTCAAAATGCCTGCGTCCAATATGAACGATTTTAATTTTTTTTCTTCTACTCTCACTCTATTATTGCTTTAATGTTTCTTTAACTTTTGAAACAATGTTTTCCAAGCTGTAATTTGATTTTACTAAATAGAAAACATTTTCTCCGCTTGCCATTTTTCTAACATCCGCGTTTTCTTCCAAATTAGTCAAAACTAAAATTGGAATTTTCTTGAGTTTTTTGCTCGCCCGAATTTCTTCAAAAATTTTAAACCCGTCCATCTTTGGCAGTATGATATCTAAAAGTATAAGGTCGGGGGCCGATGTCCTGCATTTTTTTAATCCAGTTTCTCCATCTAACGCGTTAATGACAGAAAATCCTTCTTGTTGCAAAACTTCCGTTAAAGCCTTTTGAAGAGTAATTTCATCATCTATAATTAAAATATTTTTTTTGCCCATAGTATTTTTTAAGACGCTTAATACTTAACTCCGCGTTCTTAATGTTTCTATCTCTCAAATGGGAACGCGCAGTAAAAAGCGCTCCCTTTGTCTTCCGCCGACTGAAACCAAATTTTTCCGCGACTACCCTCCACTGCTGATTTAGCGATAAACAATCCTAACCCTGTCCCTATCACTTCATACTTTTTCACGTTTGTGCTTCTGAAAAACTTTTTAAAAACATCTTTCTGTTGATTCATGGGAATCCCCACTCCGTGATCTTCTATTTTTATTATAACATTATTTTTTGTCCTTGATATGGAAACATTGACCGCCCCTTTATTCATTGAGTATTTAACAGCGTTATCTATCAAATTTTGAATCGCTACTTTAACTCTTTCTGGATTAATTGTTACCAAAGGCAAGCCGTCATCAATATCAAGAATCAATTGAACTCCGCGAAATTTAGCGATAGAGTTATATTCTTCAACAACTTGTTGAACAATCTCTTCTAAAGCAACTGTGCTTTTAACTCCCATCATTGTTCCTGTGCTGATATTTGAAACATCTAAAAGATCATTGAGAAGTTTGATCATTCTTTGATTGTTAGCCTGAATACTTTCAATATATTCTCTCTGTTTATCGCTCAAATTTCCTATACGGGAGTTTTCCAAAAGATCCGCCGCCCAACGAATGTTTCCTAAAGGAGCCCTCAACTGATGGCTGGCGATACTGACAAATTCTGATCTGATTTGATTCGCCTTGATAACTTTTTCAGCGGCCTTAATTAAAATTAAACCAATGGACATTATGGCAATATTCGTTACTGCCAAGCTCAAAACCGTAAAAACTGGATCTCCCAATCTGCTCGCGACAAAATATATCAAAATTGTCACCAAGATGTCCAAAAATCCGATCAAAATAAATAGGAATGATGGACATTCCCAAAGACTAACGCCATTATTACGGCATTGTTGAACTAAATTCGCGGTATCCAAAAACTTTCTGAAAAAAGATTTTTGTTTTTCTTGTTCCATAAATCGCTTTTTATTTCTTTACTTGTCATTATACCATAAAATTGACGCGGGGGGAACAAGATGTTAGAATATATTGTGCATAATAAGACGGGGTGTAGCGTAGCGGCCTATCGCGCCTGTTTTGGGAACAGGAGACCCCGAGTTCAAATCTCGGCGCCCCGACCATTCGGTATTTGTCAATGTTTCAGCTCGCCCCGCCTTCGGCGGGGCGAGCGAGCAAACAAACTGCCCGCAAAATTCGCAATGTTTAGATTGGT
>CAZUBR010000058.1:0-3352 GCA_964618965.1 uncultured Candidatus Saccharibacteria bacterium
ATTTCAGACCAATAAACATGACTGTTAAGAGCTGTTTTTATTTCTTCCACTTGCTCTTGTATTGAAAGAATCATGTCAATATCTTCTGGCATTCCAACATTGTCCTGTAAATCATTGACTTCGTTAATAACTTTCTGGCGTTTTTTTTGAATATCATTTTTCTGGATTTGGAAAAAAACAAAAACGGCAATTGTTGCCAATATAATAATCGCGCTGATAACAAGATACATTATATTTTTCTTGTTATTTTCAGAGATACTGCTTACTGAAGCTAAGTTAATTTCTGGCATATTTTATATTTCCCTCATTGCCAAACCCACGGCAACAGAAAATGATGGCCCTATTATATTTAAAGTATTGTTTAACACTTCTGGATATTCCACTCGGCTCCACGGATTGCTAATCATCGCTTTTACTCCCGTAACTTCGGTGAATCTTTCAACCAATCCGGGGATGCCCGCCGAACCTCCAGCTAAAATAATTCTTTCTATTTTTGAATCCACCCCTTCTTTTTTAGAGAAAACATCAATAATTCTCTTTGTTTCTCCCATTATAATATCCACAATTGGCAAAATAACCTCCGCGACTTGTTTGTTAGCGCCGTCCATTTTTAATCCCACGCTCCTCTTTAATTCATTCGCTCTCTTCATATCAACCCCCATTCCTCCCGCGAGCACTTTTGTAATTTCAGCCCCACTTGTGTCTAATCCCCTGCTAACTCTAATAAATCCTCCGCTTACGACACTGATATTAGTGGCGCGCGATCCAATATCCACTATTACTACTGAACTTTTATCATTACCTAATAATGATCTGATCAAAGCAAAACTCTCTGTTTCCAGCGCGACCAAATGCAAGTTTGACAATTTCGCGATGTTAGCGAATTTATTTGAAAGTTCTTTAGGAATCGCGACAATTAAAACTAAAACTTTATTGGATGAACTGCCTCCCCCCAAAAGATCGTAAGTTTTCTTTCCGATAATATTCCACCCCAATACAACTTCGGAAAGCGGGACGGGAACATACTGTTTCGCTTCAAACTTGATAGCCGATTCTATCTCTTGTTCTGACATTTCCGGAAATTCTATGACAGAAGTAAAGGTGGAAAAAACAGGAGCCGACATTACTACCTTCTTCGTTTTTACTCCGGCTTCTTTAACAATTTTTTTTACCATTGCCGCCGCTTGAGCGTCGGAAATTTTCTCCGTGCTTGACTGAAGCGTTTCCTCAAGAGCTTGCTTATGAACCACTGATTCCAATGAACCATAAGTTTCCAGTTCCATTCTACCATCGCTCTTTCGCGATAGTTCAACTATCTTTACGCTTGTTGTCCCTATATCAACCCCTAAAACACTTTTTGATCCCAATTTATAAATCTCCCTAATTTAATTCGTAATTGTTTAATGCGAGTGAATTTCTTTCCAAGAAGGAATAGACTGACAAGGAATAATCTCGTTAGATTCTCTTGATTCCGCTGAATCATGTGGAACAGGGCTATCAACATCAACAATAATAACTTTGTAAACATAAGTCTGTTTAGCGTTCGCGACGTCTTCAAATGTATCGGTACACGTTAGCTCTGAAATACTACCGCACGTTCCACCAACACTCACCCATGGCTCCACGACTGGATTACCTTCAGCGTCCTCAACCGTTTTTCTGCTAACTGAATATTCCAATACCGCGGAATCTGAAGCAGTCGCTTCTTCCCAAGTTATAACCGTTCTGTTTGGACATTCTCCAACAACTGTTGGCGCGGAAATTGAACAAATTGGATAAGTTGTTATGGATTTTTCGTCGGACCAGTCTGAATCAATAGATTCTCCAACCACTTTTAATCTGTAAATATATTCTTGTCCGGGAACCAATTCTGAATCCACGCATCCTTCCACGTTCGGTTCAACGTCGCACACCACGATGGCTTCATCCCATAACTGTTCTTCTTCTTTTCTTTCCACCACAAAACCTGATTCATTGTCGGAATTATCCGTCCACGTGGCTATGACGGTATTGCAAGGGTTTGATGCTGAAAGTTCTACCGCAAAATCTTCAGGCGCAATTACCGCAACTTGCCAATAAACATTATAGCTGTTCGCATCCAAAGCTATTCCGTCAAAACTAATCCATCCCGCGTTGTTAGACCACGCGTTTCCAAGCAAAGGCAATTTCCCATCAACAACGGTGTCTCCAACTGTTATTCCCCAGCCAGAATTTGGATCATTCGGATGAGAATGCAATTTTATCCATCCCAACTCAGAATCTTCACCAACACCATTATCCCTTAAAATAATAATTCTCGCCCATCCTCTAATTTCATTCTCAACAACTTTAGCGTCACAATCATAATTTTCATCTCCTTCTAAAACAGGGTATGAATCTTCCGGAAACATAATAGACGGGCTGAACGTTATCCAACCCACTTCAGAATTCCACGCGCAATTTTCGCAATCAACCCCATTCTTAAATCCTCCATCTTCCTCTATAAATACTCCATAGTCAGTGACTATTTCAATATCCCCCCACGCCTCATTTCTATCCGTAACATTAAAGCTTGTCCATCCAATGTTAGAACTCCAAGCTTCTCCGACGACATTTCCTTGCAAAGGCTCGGATTCGGGAGTTTCTCCCCAAAAAACTCCAAATTCGCTCGCGTCATCAGCCACTCCGTTAAAATCTATCCAGCCAACACTATTAGACCACGCGAGACCTTCTATTGGATAAATATCATTTACTTGATCGCCGACAGCAACTCCCCAATCTGAAACGGCATCTCCCGGATGTGGAGAAAGCTTAATCCATCCTCTACCAGAATCAGCGCCATTTTCATCGTTTCTTAAAATTATAATTCTCGCCCATCCTCTAATTTCCTGCCCTATTTTTTTAGCATCGCAATCATAATTTGGATTTCCAGATAAAACAGGATACGGATCGTCTGGAAACACTTCAGATGGGCTGAACGTTATCCATCCCAAGTTAGAACTCCAGACACAATTCTCGCAATCCGTTCCATCTCTAAAATCTCCATTCGTTTCTATATACGCTCCATAATTCGTAATTACGGGAATGCTTGCCCACGCCCCTTCTCTTTTGCTAGTGCTGAAACTAATCCAACCGGAACTTGAAGACCACGCTGAACCATAAACATCATTTTGTTCGCTCGCTTCAGTTTTGCGAATTGTCAGATCCGGAAGCTTAGGCAAAAAATACACGGCAAAAAGGAACAGGACAGTAAAAAACAGCCCTTTTTTACAAATCATTTTTATCCGTTCCATCTCAGATGCACGATTTTGTTTTTTCATCTTTGTATTTATCTTACGTCAAAGGCGTTATATTTTCATTAATGGAATTATAC
>CAZUBR010000059.1:0-3340 GCA_964618965.1 uncultured Candidatus Saccharibacteria bacterium
TATACACGAATCCGCGCGAGATAACGTCAGGATTCGTAATGAGTTTTTTTGTTTTACCATCAATAATCACTATTATAGTGATCATGCCATCTTCGGCCATCATTTGGCGATCTCTAATTACCACATTTCCGATATCTCCAACTCCAAGTCCATCAACGAAAACATAGCTCGTATCAACTTTCTTTTTTAATAAATTTGCTTTTTTATCGCTGATTTCTAAAATAGACCCGTTATCTAAAACAAAAATATTTTCTTTGGGAAAACCAATTGATATCGCCAGTTTTTCCGCTTCTTTTAAGAAATAATGATTAGCGTAAACAGGCAAGTAAAAAGTCGGTTTAATTTGCCTAATCATATTCTTTAGATCCTCCGCCGTGCAATGTCCGCTAACGTGAACATCCATAATATCACTGTGAATAACGTTGTCGCATTTTCTATACAGGCCATCTTTGAGAGATTGAACAGTTCTTTCATTTCCGGGAACCACGGATGATGAAAATATAATTGTATCGTTTTTCTTAATCTTTATAAAGCGATGTTTATCGTTCATGATTCTATCAAGAACGGCATTGCTTTCTCCTTGCGCTCCCGTGCAGATTATGACAGTTTTATTATCAGGGTAATTTTGAAGTTCTTTCGCTTGTATTACCGCTTGTTCGGGGAATTTTATATATCCAGATTCCTTGGCTATACGAACAGCGTTTTTCAAACTGAATCCATCAAGCGCGATTTTTTTGCCTATAGAATGGGAATATTCAATAATGTGTTTAATTCTCTTTAATTGAGATGAGTATGTTCCAACAATGAGTCTTCCGGGAACTTCTCTAACGACCCTTTCTATATTTTCATACATTGTTTTTTCCGAAACTGGTTTTTTGTAATTAGTAGCCGCTAAACTTTCAAGCATTAAAATTGTTGGCCTAGGAAGCTTAGCAAGATCGGTATAATTGATTGCCTGATCATACGGAGCATCGCTATCCGTAGTCCAATCCCCAGGATGAATAATAGTTCCTTCCGCGCAGGATATAGTTGTTCCAACGGCGTCAACAACGGAATGTTCAACGGGGAAAAATCCTATTTTGAATTCACCAAGCTGAAAAGTATCATTCGTGGATTTAATTAAAATTGTTTTTAATTTTCCAGACGATCCTTGAGCATGATCCTCCATTCTGTTTTTAACTAAAGCTAAAGTGATGTCTCGTCCAATGACGGGAGGGTATCCTAATTTTTTTAGCAAAATTGGCGCCGCGCCAATATGATCCATATGACCATGACTAAAAATAACCCCTAAGATATTTTTTTCTTTTCCTTTCAAACACGAGATATTGGGGATAATATAATCTATTCCAGGCATGTTTTCTTCGGGGAATTGTATTCCCATGTCTAAAATAACAATCCCGCCTTTGTATTCAAAGATTGTCATATTTCGTCCCACTTCCTCTTGTCCGCCGAGTGGAATAACGCGAAGCTTAGAAGCGCTCTTGCGGGGAAGCTGTGTCTTTTGTTGCGTTCGTTTTGTTGTATTCATGATAAGTTAAAAATTTATAAAATCACCAATTTCTCCGGCAGGAATAAAAGAGGGGTCGGAGAGAGAAAGGTTTATACTTAACGTATTTCGTTTTTCATTTTTTCTATTAAGTTAACTTGTTTAACGTCTGCTTCATTCTCAACCCCAAGATAATACGATACCCAGTCCCCAAGATGGATAGTCGTAAACATTTTTTCAATGTTGGAATCTCCGATCATTTCTATTTCTGAAAACGGAATATCTTTTTTTGAAAGGATATTTTTAAAGAAGTCAAGTTGTTTGGAATACTGATTTTTAGCTTCTGGATCTTTCAAAAATATTATATAGGCGGATTCATTCTTCAATTCAAAACTTTCAAGTTCGTTGTGAAAAATTTCAGGATAGACGTTGGCATAGGCGGATTGTTTGGCGTTTTCGTTAATTTGGGTTTTCCAGCGATAAGATAAAGACGACTAATTATAGGGGCTGAAAATAGTTGGGGTTTTTCCTTTTATGTTTTTCGCGAGTTGTTCCGCCGCCTCTTGAAAGCACATGTCGGGATCTTCTATCATTTTAATCAAATGTCTCGCGCTTTTGTTTACTCCGGAAAGAATGTTGGAATTTTCCATGATCCCCAAAAGCGTAAAGGCGAGATATCCTATCGCTGATCTTGGTTCTATCCCCCCAGGAATTTTACATAGAGGAATTTCATTTTTATCGCATATATCAACCATTTTTCCACCCGAAGCGATAGCTAACGCGACAATATTTTTTTTAATCGCTTCGCGCAATGTTAATAAAGTTTCTTCCGTGTTCCCCGAATACGAAATGGAAATCAAAAGAGTATGATCTCCCGCTATTGTTGGAAGTTGATCGTTTTTATTCACGTAAACAGGGATTGATCCATTATAAAGATTTTTGAATATATCTCCCGCGATTCCACTTCCGCCCATTCCATCAATAATAATATTGTTTAAGCCGCCAGAGTCTATTTCTATATCTTCGCTTATTTGGAGAGCTTTTTTAATTTGCGCTGGAAATGTTTTGATTTCTTTTCGCATATTTTGTTTGGATATACCATTTATTAATAGTTGAAAATCTGGAAGACGGATACCCGTCATCTTTTATGCTAACGCCACCGATTTTCTGGTTAACCGCGAAAAATTCAAACGGTTGCAATAATGGGATAGAGGGAACCTCATTGGTGAGAATTTCTTGAAAATTCGTAAAAAGTTCAAATAGTTCCTCTTCATTAAAAGTTATCCTAATGTTTTCTAATATTGTGTCAGACGTTGGGTTAGTGAAAAGAGACAAATTTATTCCGGGATATTCTTGTTGAGATGAATGCCAAAACGCGCATGGATCGGAACTCGCTATTGGAGATTGTCCAAATAATAATAAATCATAACGTCTGTTCTTAATTGTATCCCCCCGTAGATTAGCGTCAATTATGATATTTATTCCTATCGCTTTCCATTGTTCTTTAATTTCTTCGGAAGCCTTTATAAGCCATTCCTGATCAGATGTTACTAGAATAAATTCCAATTTTAGTTCTTCTTTGTCTCGGATCCCATCCGCGTCAGAATCTATCCAGCCCAATTGTTCCAAAACGCTCGCGGCTAAATCTCTATTAAAACTATGAACAGGGTTTATGGCGATTGATTGGTCGGCAATAGAAGCGGGAACAATAATTTGATCAATAGAAGACGCTTTGCCGTTAAGCGCTTTTTGTATTACTAAATCTCTGTTGATCGCGGTAGCGAGAGCGATTCGTATATTCTTATCTTCTAAAATTTTGTTTTTTTAACCGAAGCCCGTTAAAAAAACTAGCCT
>CAZUBR010000060.1:0-3327 GCA_964618965.1 uncultured Candidatus Saccharibacteria bacterium
ATAAAAAATCCCTTGAGACTGTCTCAAGGGATTTTTCTTACTCTTTTTTTATTTTTTTTATTGTTTCACCACAGTAAACAATGGTGAACGTAAATGCCAAACAAAAAAAATCAAAAAGTATCATTAATAATAATTTTTGCATTACAATCACCTCTTTTTTAAATGTTTTTTCTCCCCTGAAACGCTCCTTTAAGTGTTTCAGGATCCGCGTATTCTATGTCTCCTCCGGTTGGGAGACCCTTTCCCAATCTAGAAATTTTAATTTTCAAAGGACTTAGTAGCTTTATAACATACAAAGCTGTTGTTTCTCCTTCCGCAGAATGGTTGAAAGCGATAATAATTTCTTTCAATGTCTCAAACTTTATCCTGTCAACTAATTCATTGATACGCAAGTCTTGCAAAGAGTTTTTATTTATCATAGTAGGGTTTATGGATCCTCCCAAAACATGATAAATACCATTAAATCCCCCGGACTCTTCAATTGGAATTATATCCAAAGCCTCTTCCACAACACAAATAGTTTGATGATCTCTATTGCTATCGTCGCATATAGAACAAAGATCTCCTTCGGCAATGTTAAAACATTTTTTGCAAATTCCAATTCTCTCCTTCACTTCTCTTAAAGCATTTTCAAAATCATTCAAATAACGACCGTCATTCTTGTTAATTAGAAAATAAACAAAACGGCGAGCCATTTTTGGACCTACCGAAGGAAGTTTTTGAAATTGTTCAATAAGTTCTTTAATAGGACGCATTTCTGTAATCCTCAATAATCCTCAACCATAAAATCCGTCTGTTGCTCTGGTTGATAGCCGCGGTGGCGTTCGTCAATATTTTTGAAACTTACCGTGGATGAATCAAAGTATAAATCCACGTCTCCAACAGGTCCGTTTCTATGTTTAGCGATGATTATTTTAGCGATATTTTTCTTATCGCTATCTTTTTTAATCTTATCTTCGCGATGAATAAACATAACAAGGTCGGCGTCTTGTTCAATAGAACCGCTTTCTCTTAAATCTGATAATCTTGGCATTTGGTCTCCGCCCCTTGATTCTATCGCTCTGGATAACTGTGATAGCGCTATGACGGGTATATTCAATTCTCTCGCGAGCGCTTTTAATGATCTGGATATTTCGCTGACTTCCTGAGTCCGGCTTTCTGTTTTTCCCGTTCCCTGCATCAGTTGTAAATAATCAATAACTAAAAGTCCCAAACCATATTCTGATTGAAGTCGTCGCGCCATCGTTCTGATCTGCATGACATTGTTTGAAGCGGAATCGTCAATATATAACGGAGCTTCGGACAAAGTTGCCATTGCGTGGCTAATTTTCGCGAAATCATTATTATGCTCCTCGCTGGATAATTTTCCCGTTCTTAATTTCCATAAATCCACTCCCCCCTGCGCGCATATAATCTTGTCAATTACTTCTTCTTTTGACATTTCAAGGCTGAATATTCCCACGGAGACTTTTTCGTTGACGGCAACCTGTCTGGCGATGTCTAAAGCCAAAGTAGTTTTTCCAATGCTTGGGCGAGCCGCTAGAATAATCAAGTTAGCCTTTTGCAGTCCTGCCAATTTTTGATCAAGTTTTTCAAAGCCCGTTAGAATCCCGCGAACCTTTCCGCTTTCTTTATGCAGTTCATCAATTCTATCAAACGCTTCTTCAAGAACCGGTTTAATATGAATAAAATTTTGCGACGCGTAATTTTGGGAAACGGAAAATATTTCTTGTTGCGCTTTGTCCAAAACATCGTTAATATCGCTGTCCTCGTTGAACCCTAATTCCGTTATTCTTGCCGCGGCGTTAATGATATTTCTTAATGTTGATTTTCTCTGAACAATTTTCGCGTAATGGACGACATGAGCGGCGGTGGGAATGGAATTAACCAAAGAAGTTAGATAGCTTACCCCTCCAATTTGATCAATTGTTTTCTGTTCTTCTAATTTATTAGTCACGCTCAAAATATCAAGCGGCTCTCTTTTTTCGTAAAGTGAAATAATCGCCTCGTATATTTTTCTATGAGCGTCTTTGTAAAAATCAGTAGGACGGATAATATCGGAAATTTTTATAATGGCGTCTTTGCTTAACATTAAACAACCAAGCAATGATTGCTCCGCCTCTAAATTTTGTGGTGGCAGTTTTTGGTCTAACATATTTTATTGTCTTTCACTCCAAACCCTAATTTTTCAATTTCATCTCTCAATTCATCCGCTTTTTTGAAATCTTTTTTTTCTCTTGCTTGTTGACGTTGTTTCATAAGTTCTTGAACATTTCTTGGGATTTTAATTTCTCGTTTTTCCAATAAATCCAAACCGAAAATTTGATCCATTTTTTCTATCGTTTTTATTTTTCCGTTCGCGTTCTCGTCTCTTAATAATTTCCACATTACGGCAATGGCTTTGGGCGTATCCAGATCATCCGCGATCGCGTTCTCAAATTCTTCCAAGCAATCCTTATTCATTTTGTTATCGTTCTTTAATTCTGGAATTATAGTTTTTAATCTATTATATGAATTTTGAGCATTCGCAAGATTTTCTAACGAGAAGTCCAAGGGGCTTCTATAATGCGCTGATAGAACCAAATATCTAAAGGAAAGGGGATTAAAATTTTGTTTTTCAAGTTCTGAAATCGTGTAAAGTCCACCAGCGCTCTTGCTTACTTTTTTCCCTTTGAATATTAAAAATTCTCCATGCATCCAATATCTCGCGGGAATCTTTTCTGTCACCGCTTCTGATTGAGCAATTTCGTTAGTGTGATGAACAGGGATATGATCAATCCCTCCCGTATGAATATCAAAATGCTCTCCCAAATATTTCATTGACATCGCGGAGCATTCCACGTGCCATCCCGGGAATCCTATTCCCCATGGGCTTTTCCACTCTTGCTGTCGCGCGCCGGGATTTTCAATTGATCAGGATGACCGTGCCCGGAAGCGTGCGCGGCACGGTGACATACGGCACCACCTCTTCCCAGGAAGACCCGATGCGGATCTCATCGACTTTAAAAACACCGCTTTTCACCTGCATCGAACGCAGCTTGATCTGATCGAGATAGGTTGTTCCGATCAGATTGGCGGCCAGAACCTCCAGACTCTTCGGATTCGCGGCTTCGCTGCTCAGATCCTGCGGATTGAGATAAACCGTCATGCGGTCCCACCAACTCGAAACGTCTTTTTGCATCTTAATGACGAACAGATAGGTCTGGCCTTCAACGTACGAGCCGTCGCCGATCGGGAAGAAATGGTTGACATCTTTGTCGGAATACCGCCCGCGAATGCCGATCTTGCCGCCGAACACCCCCCATTGAATGCCGCCTTTATTGGGAT
>CAZUBR010000061.1:0-3218 GCA_964618965.1 uncultured Candidatus Saccharibacteria bacterium
CCCGTAAAGGGCCGAGATGCTTTGGCGAGATTCGTCTAAATAAATATTTGCTCCAAAATATGGATCGTGAACAACATATTTACCGTTTGATTTATCTTTTCCAACAACGACGACATAATGTCCTCCCGTTCCATTGATTCTTCGTATTAAGACTATAACAGGATATCCGTGAGATAATTCTTCATCCACTCTATCCCAATCAACAAGCGATCTTGTTTTGTTATAAACCAATTCAACGTTTCCAAATTCACTCGGCCATTTAATGAGATCTCTATAGAATATTTGTTGCTTGGCTAATTCTCCCGGAGTAACGCTATTCCCATGATATTTGAGAATCATGGCGACGGAAGCAACCGCGCATCCATATTTACCAAGTGTTGATCGCGAATTCCCTATTGTAATATTTGTCCAACGCGAATCGTTTTGTTTGAAATACCAATCAGACGATGCTTGTCCGGAAACCGGACTTCCCTGTTCACGCCGTATTCTTTCAAGCTCCGCTTGTTTTTGTTGAGCCAGTTCCTCCAAATCTCCCAAAATTTCAGACTTTGCTTGTTCAATTTTTATCAATAAAGAGTTATATTCAGATTCTTTGTTTTTTGCCATTGAAAGCAAATTTTGTTTGCTTGCTTTCTGTCCATCTAAAACATTTTTTTTGTATTGTTGCTCCTCTTGCGCCGAAACTAATTCACTTCGTTTTCCTTCTACTTCTTTTTTCTTCGCGTCTAATTCTTGTTTGATTATTTTTAGAGAATCAATCGTGTCTTTCAAACTTTTTTGAAGAGTTTTTACGTATTCCATTTGATCAAAAAATCCAGACAAAGTGTCTTCGCTCAAGGCGATAGAAATTATTTCAACGCTTTCATATTCATAAATTTTTCTTATGGATTCTGAAAGATAATTTTTATTTTCGGCAATTTCAGCTTCTTTCGTGGCGATATTATTTTCCAACTGCTGTATCCGCATCTCTATAATGGAAATCTCGTTGGTTGTAATCTGGATCAATGTTTCCATCTCGTCAATTTCCGCTTCCGTAAATTCAATTTGATTCTGCAAGCTAGCTTTCTCTTGTCTTTTCTGCATGATTAAGTTATTGTATGTTTTTGCCTGTTGCGCCAATTCTTGAGAAACTTTTTTCTTTTCCGCGATCTCCGCTTCTATTTGATCAAGCGTATCGGCGTAAGCCGTGTTTTTTTGTAATCCACGATAGCGTAAGATTCCAGCGATTAGGCAAAAACAAACCAAATAAAGAAAAATTTTTTTAGTCCATTTAACCTTCATCTTTATGAACTTTTGACTTTTAAGTAATCGCATGTCCTATATTAACATATTGATAGCGTTCTTTAATCGTTTTATCGCGATCTCTTTTCCTAATACCCACGCCACTTCAAATGGACTTGGAGATTTTTTTACTCCAGTCAACGCTACGCGCGTCGGCCAAAGCATACCGCCTCGTCCCCCGTTCGCTTTTTCCGCTTTCGGCATAATCTGTTTTTCCAAATTTTCCACCGTCCAACTTTTTTCGTCAATATCTTTAACGATTTCTAAAACCTTTTCGAGATTTTCTTTAATTTTTTCGCGCGCAATATTTTTCCAAATCAACAATTGCACGGGATAATCAATTTTTTCAAACAAGAAGAAATCAATGTTTTCCGTAATATCGGACAATTTCTTGATTCGTTCTCTTTCAACATGAACTATTCTGCCAATATATTCGTGTTTTTCATCTAACGCGTCGCGATTTTCAATTCTTAATTCTTCATTCTTCATGAAATTCTTGATAAATGGCAAACATCGTTCAGTTAAATCTTCTAAAGACAATTGCTTCAAATACTGCGCGTTAAACCAATCTAATTTTTCATAGCTGAAAATCGGCGTGGTTTTATTTATTTTTGATAAATCAAAATTTTCTATCAGTTCTTCCATTGAAAACATTTCTTGGGTTGTCTTTGGATTCCATCCCAAAAATACGATATAATTTATCAACGCTTCCGGCAAATAACCCTGTTCTTTGAAATCTGGAATTTTTACGCTTCCATGACGCTTTGATAGTTTCTTTTTATCCGGTCCCAAAATTAAAGGCAAATGCGCGTAATATGGCGATTCCCATCCTAACGCTTTGAATAAGAGAATATGTTTGGGAGCGCTTGAAATCCATTCTTCGCCACGCAAGACGTGACTCGTTCGCATGAGGTGATCATCAATAACATGCGCGAAATGATAAGTCGGAAATCCATCCGATTTCATGAGGACAATATCGTCAAGCAAATTATTTTCAAATTCTATTTTTCCGAAAACAATATCTTCAAGAATAGTTTTACCATCTCTTGGGACTCTAAATCTAATAACATATTTTTCTCCATTATCAATCTTTTTTTGAATTTCCGCTTCCGACAATTTTAAACATTTACGATCATACATTGGAGGTTGTTTGTTTTCCTCTTGCTTTTTTCTTAAAGTTTCCAAACGTTCCGAATCGCAAAAACAATAATAGGCGGAACCATTATCTAAAAGCGTTTGGACATGCTTTTTATAAATATCTAATCTTTGACTTTGGATGTATGGACCGAACTCTCCAATACTTTCTCCTTTGCTATTTATGCCTTCATCCCAATCTATTCCAAGCCAGCTCAAGCTTTCCGTAATCATAGGAATTCCCTCTTTATCTAATCTTTTCTTGTCCGTGTCTTCAATTCTGATGTAAAACTTTCCGTTATTTTGTCGCGCGAAAAGCCACGCGAAAAGCGCGGTGCGGACTCCGCCTATGTGTAATTTCCCAGTTGGAGATGGAGCGAAGCGAGTTTTGGTTGAGTTGCTCATGCGGATGATAATCTTGTATTATTTTTATATTTATAAATTGTTCGTGTTTGATTATTTTTCATTTGAAATTTGTGTAATTTGTGAATTTGAAATTATTTTCTCTCTCAACGCGATCAAGCTAAATACTATCACCGCATTAAATATCCTCTTAATTCTCTTTGGTTCTCTAATCAATCTCCAAAGCCACTCTAATCCGATTCTTTGAATCCATTTTGGCGCCCGCGCTATGTTTCCCGCCAAGAAATTAAAACTTCCTCCAACGCCCATCGCTATTTTTACCGATGATAATTTTGGCAAATTTTCTTCAATCCATTTTTCTTGTCTAGACGCGGGATTGCCGTAGGCGACGAACAAAATGTCAGGTTCCGCTCTATTTATTATCTCACACGCCTTAATCG
>CAZUBR010000062.1:0-3201 GCA_964618965.1 uncultured Candidatus Saccharibacteria bacterium
ATCGTCGGGGCGTTGATAATGTTTGGACTGTGCGTTTTATTGATAAAAGATTTATTAGATGAATTTTATTTTTCTGATAGCGATTTTCTGAAAATGATTTTTCTTGGAACAATAATGGGAGTAGCGTGGGTTTTAGGATACAGCCTTATAATTGACGAGCTTTTGAACGCGGATAAAACAACGATAATTTTTATAACCATAATTGGAATTTGTTATGCGATACGAAGAATTCAAAAAAGAAAAAGAGACGCCATTAGTTTCGGTGGCAGTGATGTCGTTTAATAGTCGGAAGTATTATGGAAAACGATATGATGAAATTTCTAAATATCTTGAAGTTTGTCTTAAGTCCGTAAAAAACCAAAGCTACAAAAACGTGGAAATAACCGTTTTTGATGATTGTTCAGAAGAAGATCCATCTAAAAAAATAAGAGCTATGATTCCAGAGGCAAAGATCTTTCGCAATGAAAAAAATTTAGGTTTATTGAAAACCGAAAACAACGCGATTCGGCAATCTCGCGGAAAATATATTCTAATTCTTAATCAAGATATACATCTTCAAAATGATTACATAGAAAAATTGGTGGATTTAATGGAAAGCGATAAAAAGATAGGAGTCGCGAGCGGGAAAATTTTAAGATTTCGCGTGGATGAAAAAAATGAAATAAAATTTTCAAAAATTATTGATAGCGCCGGAATGATATTTTTTCGCGACAGAAATGTTTTGGAACGCGGACAGGAGGAAGAGGATACCGGAAAATATGAAAAATCAGAAACAGTTTTTGGAATAACGGGAGCGGCTCCTTTTTATCGCGGACAAGCTTTGGAAGATGTCGCGATTAGCGGAGAATATTATGATGAGGACTTTTTTATGTATAAAGATGATGTAGATTTATGCTGGAGACTAAATTTAAGAGGATGGAAATGCCAGTATTGTCCAAAAACATTAGCGTATCACGCGAGATCGGCAAGCGGTATCTCGGCAAAAATGAGAAAGAATTTTGTTACGAGGAGAATAGGATATATTATTCACAGATTTATTAAAAGAAAGGGGGGTTCCGCGAAAACGCGCGGAAGAGATTTGTGCAATCATTATTTAATGCTTGTTAAAAATGATAGTTTTTCAAGTTTGTTAAAATCTGTTGTTCCATTTGTTTGGCGAGAATTGCAAAAAATAGTTTTTGGAATACTTTTTGAACCGCGTGTGTTTTTCCCCGGATGGGTGGACTTTTTCAAAAAATTGTCTAAAATAAAAAAAAAGAGGAAGATTATTCAATCGCGGAGGATGGTCCCCCCAAAAGAGTTAGAAAAATTATTTTGTCGTTCAATTTGGTAATTTTATGAACATATACGAAGAAGAAAAAAACAATCAAAATGATCCACACGTTCAAGAAGAACGGCGCGCGGAGAAGGGGTCATTTTTGAAGAAATTTGTGTTGATGGTAGCGATTTTGCTTTCTTTCGCTTTTGTTTCCAGCGCTTTTGCCATTTATAGAGCAGGTAGCACTTATATAAAAATTTCCGACAGCAATAACCCAGTCTGGGATAACATTTTGTCATTTTTGCCTTTTAATGAAAACTCTTTTGTGGGTAAATTGTTAGCGAGTGACGAGTCCGTCCTAAAACAAGATGTCAATCGCGTAAATATCGCGGTCATGGGAATTAGAGGAAAAGACGATCCAGATGGAGGGTTGCTTGCCGATACGATTATGATCGCGAGTATTGATAAAAAAAATAATAAATTAGCGTTGATTTCCATCCCGCGCGATTTGTATGTCAAAGTTCCTTATACTGAAACAATGTCAAAAATTAATTTTGTGCACGCGCGCGGAGAAGTAAATGGCGGGCAGGGAATAACTTTCATGAAAGAAATTTTAGCGGATGTGACGGGACTTGACATTCACTTTGCCGTTACTGTTAATTTTGAAGCTTTCAAAGAGACGGTTGATCTTTTAGACGGAATCACTGTGCATGTTCCAAAAGATCTTTCTGAAACCCAACAATGGCAAGGGCAACCATTTTTTATGCCGGCTGGAGATCAAAAAATGGATGGAGAGACGGCTTTGTTATACGCCAGAGCGAGATACAGTACAAGCGATTTTGATAGAGCGAAACGTCAGCAAGAAATTTTAGTCGCGGTGGGGAATAAAGCGTCCAACACGGGCATTTTGCTAAATCCAGTTAAAATGAACGCTTTTCTTGACGTGATTGGGGATAATGTCAAAACAGACATGAAAGTATGGGAAATAAAAGAAATGATTGAAATAATTAAAGCGTTGAATTTGGGCATTGTCAATAAAAAAGTTTTTGATTCCACGGAAGCGGGGCTGTTGGAAGATAAAATAACTGAAATGGGAGAGTATATTTTGATACCAAGAGGAAGCACGTACGCTCAAATTCAGGAGGCATGTAGAAAGATATTTGAGTAAGGGGTGTTAATATATGGATATTTCTATAATCGTTACTTCATACAAATCGCCGGCAATTTTGAAAATTTGTTTAAATTCAATACTGGATTCTTTGAAAGGTAAGAATATAGGGCATGAATTAATTGTTTTGGATAGCGAATCGGATGAGACAATGATTGATATGATGGAAGAGGATTTTCCGAATGTAAAGTTTATTCCACATAAAGAAAACACGGGAACATCAAAGTTATGGAATGAGGGGATTAAAATGGCTCAGGGAGAATATATCGGCATATTCAATAGCGATATGGTTTTTCAGAAAGATTCTCTTCAAAAAATGTTGGAAAAAATTAAGAGCGACAAAAAAATTGGATTGTTAGGTCCCGCGCTTTTGGATTTTGATGGATCAATTCAATTTTCCTGTTACGGAGCTTTTTATACTCCATGGCTAATACTGTGTCGCAGAACATTTTTAGGAAAAACATTCTTGGGGAAGAAAAGCGTCAATAAATTTTTGATGAAGGATTGGAATCATAAAGAAACGCGAGGAGTCCATTGGATTATGGGATCAGCCATGATGACATCTAAAGAAGCGATTAATCAAGTCGGACTCTTAGACGAGAGATTTTTTATGTATTTTGAAGATGTTGATTGGTGCAGAAGAGTGTGGGAAAGCGGTTTAAGGGTTGTGTATTACCCAGAGGCGAAAATTTATCATTATCATGGAAAGGGAAGCGCGAAAAAAGCGTGGTTTTGGGCGCCATTCATTAATTTTTACGCGAGAATACATATAAAG
>CAZUBR010000063.1:0-3005 GCA_964618965.1 uncultured Candidatus Saccharibacteria bacterium
GACCTTATTTCTTCGGATAACAACGGTAAAATATAAAATTTTACTTGACCTAACTCGCCCGCGAAAATCCCTCCCAGTCCAAACATAAGCATGGTTCCAATCTTATCGTCGCGTTTTGCTCCAATAATTAATTCTAAATCTTTTTCTAACTGTTCTTGAATTAAAATTGGCTTTTGAACTTTCTGACAAGCGTCAGTTAAATCCCTTTGATTTTTAATGTCGCGGATAATTTGATTATTTTTCATCTTATGCACGATATCGCCTACCGCTGTTTTTACTACCATGGGAAATTTTAATTGCCATGTTTTACTATTTATTTCCGCGGTGTCATTTATTACAGCCGAGTCTGGCGTGGAAACACCTATCGCTTTGGCTATAGACATGGAGTTATCCAACGGAAGCCAACCATTCTTTTGAAACATGTTTTCCAAATCTTGTTTTTTAGAATCGGGTAATTTATATCGCGTTTCTTCATTCAGTTTAATTAAAATCCTGTTAGGAACTGCCGACAAATCCAAAGTTTCCAGAGCGTCTCCTAGAAAACTAAAAATCGGATATTTTTCTTTTTGGAGTATTTTTTGCGCCTTCTGAATACTTTTTCCGCCAATAAACACGGGAAGAACAAAATGTCTCTTGTGTTTTTTATTAAATGATTTAACCATCATCGCGATATTGTCCATATCGGTCATTTTTTGGGGAGTAACCATCGCGAAAATTGTCACAAATTCCTTTATTTCTCCCAAAATATTCAAAATATCTTTATATCTTTCGCTTGTCGCGTCTCCGCCTATATCCAAAGGATTGCCGACAGACAAAAACGGGGGAATTTTCTTCCGAATAGCGTCTTTTATGGGATCTATATTAAAAAACTTTAAATTATTTGCCGAAGAAATAATATCCGCTGAAGACACCGTCAGCCCCCCAGCATTAGAAATAACAAAAATTTTATGGCTTGGTTTTGGACAAAAACTAAGAAATTGGGCTGTTTGCAAAAACTTTTCAATAGTATGAACGCGAATTGCTCCACTTTTTCTAATAATGGCGTCCACGATTTTATCTTCTGTCGCTAATGCTCCCGTGTGCGACCGCGAAGCGTTCCGCCCTACTTTAGATGTTCCCGTTTTATAAATAATCACGGGCTTTTTTTGTTTGATAGATTTTACGATATTTATAAATTCCCTTGGTCTGGAAATTTCTTCAAGATAAAGCGCGATTACTTTAGTCCGTCCGTCTTCTTCAAGAAATCGCAGAATATCAACTTCGTCTAATAGCGCTTTATTTCCCAGACTAACAACTTTGCTAAATCCCAATCCATTTTGATTTCCCCAGTCTACTAACGCGGATATAATGGCTCCCGACTGTGAGATTAAAGCAACTTTTCCTTTTTTGGGAAACGTGGAAGAAAAAGACGCGTTTAATTTATTCTCTGTATTGATGATTCCCAGACAATTTGGTCCCAAACACGAGATATTATTTTTACGCGCCGTTTCAATTATATTATTTTCCAAATTTTGACCGTTTTTTCCAATTTCGCTAAATCCCGAGGAGATAACAATAGCTGATCTGACGCCGACAGTTCCGCATTGTTCAAGCGTCCGTGAAACTAACGAGGCGGGAACAACTATAACCGCCAAGTCAACTTTTGATCGCGGAATTTCTAAAACGCTTTTCCAATTTTTTATTCCTTGAATACTTTCCGCTTTTGGATTGACTGGATAAATATCGCCTAAAAAACCGCCTTGAACAAGATTTTCAAGAATGGCCCCACCCACTTTTTTAGAATCGCGCGAAGCGCCAATTATCGCGACTGATCGCGGATAAAGAATTTTTTCTAACATTTTTTAAATCATTTTTACTTTTATTTTTTTAATTTTTTTTTCCGCTTCTTGAATCGTCAGAAGTCCCTCTTGAGCTCCGAGAAATTGAACAACGCTGCTGCCATTAACGGCTCCTAATCGCAAACATCTTTCTATCGTTTCTCCCTGAATAAAACTCGCCATAAATCCTGAAGCGAAGGCGTCCCCCGCTCCCGTGGTATCAACTAATTTTTTAGCCGGATATGCTTCGCAAAAATACATCTTATTCGTATGCCAATCCTTAAGGTAAACTCCGTCTTCCCCATCCGCGATAACAACAATATCCGCTCCCCACTTTTTGGATTCATCAAACAAAAAACGAATTTGCGACAAACCATACTCTGGAATATTTTTATTTATTCCATCAGACCCATGCGTTGCCATTGATATCGCCTCGTCGCGATTCAATATCAAAACGTCGGACAATTTAACAACTTTCAACAATTCTTTATTTTTTCTTTCAATTTGATCAATGCCGGGATTAATCGCTATTTTTACGTCTGTATTCTTTTTGATTGCTCGGATTTTTAAAAATTCGTCTTCTGGACATTTTCCCAAAGATCCCACGTATAGCCACTCCGGTTTCATTTTAGAAATTTCTTTAATATCAATGTTGATATCCTCGCTTGCCGCTTTGCCAACGAAAACAACGTGTTCTCGAGAAGAACTATCCACAATAAAAAATGAAAAACCAGTCTGCTTTTTTCTATCAATATGAACCAATTTTACCGGAACCTTATTTCTTTTAAGTTCTTCTTTGATGATTTCGCCCGCGTCATCATCTCCAACTTCCACGTAAGGAAACGCGTTAACTCCCATCTTTTTAAGGCCGATAGAAACGTTGCAGGCAGATCCACCCATAGTATTCAAAAATTTATTGATGTATATTTTTGATCCGAGTTCAAACGCGAGCATTTTTCCGCAAGAAATGTTCTCCTCGTCAATTATCATTTTAGCCATATCCGTGACGCAAAAAACATCTCTGATGGCTCCGCCTATTGTAATAATTTTGTTTCCCATACGATTTTACTCATTTACCTTCTTCCGGTAATTGTTCCAAGACGCTTTTGCCTGTCATTTCAGCGGGTTTATTTATTCCGAACAAATCAATTATCGTTGGAGCAATGTCGCATAATTTTATATCTTTTA
>CAZUBR010000064.1:0-2968 GCA_964618965.1 uncultured Candidatus Saccharibacteria bacterium
CCTTTCTAAAGAACATTAATTTTCAAAAAACTAAACCGTCATACAAATTACCGCAGTTATATCACCTACAAAAAATGTGTCAATGTTGACAAAACACGAAAAAAAAGAATGGGATCAGAATTTCCGATCCCATTTTGAATCTCCGAAGATTGACGTTGAGAAAAGCTATCCAAAGAATTGAGTGTATACCATTTGTGTCTATAACGCGTATTAGAAAATGGCAAACAGATGCGTAGATATGGTTTATTTATATTTCACTCTATGGTTTTTACTATTCAATTCTTAAATTGCTTATCCAAGAAAAACTTCCGCTATTTTCTTTCCACCACGCATCCCATGCCTGTTCATTTTCAAGTACAAAGCTCGCCGGAATGGAATTTACTTGGCTAGATTTCGTAGTCGCAATCACATTATCAAGCCAATTAGACCAATCTGATTCTAATTCAGATAAAGTTTTTTCTGAAATCTGCGCTATCAAATTTGCATCCGTATCAGCATAATTTTTGCCAAGCTTTATACGCTCTTTCACATAATTTTTCCACCAGCCATTTTTATGGAGATATTCCGTTAATAATCTCTCGGTAGTTCCTGTTGGAGTCTCATAATTCCCTTTTATAATATCCTCCAATGTCGGCTTTTTAGCTCCGCTATCAATAGACTTGACAAATTCTTCTCTTCTCCATGGGTTGGGCAATCCCTCCATGAGCTTTAAGCCGTTGATATTTTCATAATATCCCATTGATTTTTCGAAGAATTTTGAAAATCCATAATCAAACCAATCGCCGGAAAATTTGAGAACATCACCCAAAAAAATCCCCGAAATAAAATTTGCATAAGTCCCAATCCCAGCACTTCTATAACTGACTACTAATCTTGTTTCTACTTCACCCCACCCCCAATAAAGGCTGCTGCCAAAATATTTGGTAAAATCATCCCGGCTGTTAAAAATAACTACTTCTATTTTTCCGGAAACTGCTGCCATAAAATAATTTATCTCAAAATATTTTTTGAAAGCTTCAAAAAATTTTAAAAGCTTGTCCGCGTCAGAAGCGCTTAGATCAGTAGTTAGTGTAAAATTTTCCGATGAATATGAGTTTGAATCGATAAAAAAATTTTTTTCAACAGTTTCTATCACAGTCATTTCTGCTCCTTCAATTGGAGAACTAACAGAAAGTTTTCCGCCAACTATTCCGATATCTGGAGAAGAATTTACGGAAAGATAAACCCCCTCTCCTATCTCCGCCGTACTATAAGCCATTATTTTTACTGTGAGAGTTACGGGGTTTGATGGAGTTACCTCCACTCGAAATTCTTCAAATGTAGCGATATTATTCCTAAACTGTCTATCATCAGCGATATTAACATTCCCATTCCATAATTTTGCCACGTAATCTGAACTATTTTTGGCTCCGTTTATATAAACGTTAAGCGAATGTATTGTATAAGAATTTGAAGCCGTAAATGTTAATTTCATTGCATCATATCCCCCAACGCCAACTCCTTTAAATGTATTGGCATGCTCTATATTTCCTAAAACTGGAGAATCTAAAGATAATTGCGCGGATCCCACAATATTAGTCGCTGATTCGCCATATGCCGAAATAATATCTCCAGATTTATAATTTGATAGATCGCCAGGTACTATATTGTGCCACTTGTACCCATAAGCTTCCAAAGATTCCGGACTGGTTACGCCTCTCTTTTTTCCATCGCTGATAACATACACGGTTCTATTGTCAGTCGTATCTAAAACTAACGTTCCATCTTTAAATTTCATAATATCTCCAGAATCATATGGATCAAATTTATATTGGTTTAGGTCGTTTATCGTATAAGGAACAACATTACTCCAACTAAGACCGTTTGAAATAAAAATATCAGTTGAAGGAATTGCCATCCTTCTGCCATTCCTAATCAAATAAATATCATTTCCAGTTTGAATCAACGCTCCTTCCGGATGGACAAAACTCGAATTTATCGGATCGCCGGCAGGATATTGCGATAAAGTCGGCTTATAAAAGTCTTCCGGAATAATAATATTGCTTTTTTCAAAGCTATAGCCAAGTTCTCTAAATATTTCCGGACGGGTAAAACCCCTTTTCTTGCCATCTCCGACTATATATATTGTTCCATTTTCATTTACTATCGTCCCATCCGCGTATTTCATAACAGAACTCGCGAAAATAGGATCATACTTATTTGCGGGAACAACTTTATCAAAGTTGAATCCGTGCGAATAAAAAACCGACGGAGAAGGAATACCAATACCTTCTCCATCTTGAATTAAAAGAATTGTATGATTAGCGTCCCCTAGATCTATCAGGACTCCGCTTGGATGCGCCTCGTTTATAGAAGCCGCTTTTGCCGGAAACACAATAAACAAAACAGCTAAAAAAGCTGCAACTACTATTTCTCCCCCTAATAAGATTTTTTTGATAAAATTGTCCATGTTAATTCTTTTTAATTATAATCTTAACCTGTTAGATTGCCTATCCTTTGTATTTGTCTTGTCCCCCCAACATGATAATGTCCTAGTATAGCAAAATAGAAATGTCCTACCTTGAAAAATATGCCATAATGTTATCCTAATCGGTAATGGAGGATGAAAGGATATATTCATGGCAGATACAAGAGAATTAATTGCTATGTCTGGCAAAGAGTTAACAAAGTATGAGATAATACAAAACTTATTAGAATGTGGCCGATTAGATCGGCGTATCCCGCGACTTCCTGTTCATCACGACTCTTTGGTCGCTTGGCTTTGAGACTACGCAAAAAGCGTGTGATTTCTTCATCGGTCATTTTTGCACCCTCAATACGGGTTGAGTCACCTGAGGGTAATGATAACCCATGACTTAAGTCGTCCCAGTATTTGTGGTAGACATAGACCGCCTTGCCAAAGCCCTTTAAATTGGTCTATCTGACGATTTTCGCCAGAATGTCTTGAGTCAGCGGTATTCGTTTGTTG
>CAZUBR010000065.1:0-2956 GCA_964618965.1 uncultured Candidatus Saccharibacteria bacterium
AGATATAAATTTGGATTTTTTGTTTTGTATCTTTTCATTAAAACAAAAGTCGGACTGGTTAAGTTATTTTTTATGCCAAGACCTTTCGCCAATCCTTGAATAAAGGTGGTTTTTCCCGCCCCTAAGTCTCCCGTCAACACAAAAATTTCCCCGCCCGCTAACGTTTTCGCTAGTTTTTCCGCCAGCTTCCGCGTTTCCTCATCTGAATTTGTCATGTATTCCATAAATTCATTATAACAAAAAAAGAGGCCATTGTCTCTGGGATGAATGACCTCTAATTCACGACGGTTTACCAACCGCCGCGTTCTATAATTATCGTACTGTCGGGCGGTACGATAATTATTCTTTTCACGGGACGTTCATCGCGTCCCTTTTTGAAGTGGCAATCTCCGCAATCGCCATGAATATAGTGGCGATTGTGACGATGCCATCTTCCACTTCCACGCGGAGTATATTTTTTATATTCTCCGCTTTTTATGTACTCGCTCGGCTCCCTCTTGTAGGGATCGCCGAAATTCAACCCTAAACACCCGCCGGTGACAAGACCGGCGAGAAAGCCACTCCAACCATTACCCGTACCCGCGTAAGTCGGGCAAGGTGTTAATACGCAACTTGAAAAAAAATGGATTATTGTTAAAATAATAATAATAATTTTCCTCATTTTTTTCTCCTTCCTCCTTATTACGTTCGTTTACGAACGTAATAAATTTTCAAAAAACTTGCGATAGCATTCTTTCGCTATTTGTATATTTCAGGCCATAATTTTACCATACAACAACAAAAACGTCAATCATTGACTTTTCTGATATTTATACTATGCTTGAAGTGGCTTTATTTTTAAGAAAAATGGGCTGCTACCGCTTTGTCGCTTGTATTCTTGCCTAATCGTATATATATTCTATGCCCCCCATTGAATATATAGCCATCGGCATAATCAAATGACAAAGCGGTTATTTTTTTTCAATTAAATCCGGCAATATCCTATATCCTATCTGCGTTTTTGACACTTTGCCATCAACGGTAATCTGATCTCCAACCGCCACATCCGCGTATTGAATTTTTATTTTGGGCAAAATTTGAATTCTTGCTTCTCCGCTTCCGTCATCAACAAAAAACACGTTTCCAGACTTATCCGTTATGTTTCCTGATATTTTTACCTTTTCTCCGTCCAAATCTTCTCCAAAAATATCGCCTGTCCTCGCCGCTAACGGCAAATTTTCCACCACGTCCCGCGCGATACTTTTCACTTGCGTTTCGTAGCGCGCCGTTTGAATTTCATCGCTATCGTCTTCGTCTTTCAGAATTTGCGTTTTTGTTTTATTATTCACAACTACGCTATCCGTTAGCATGTTTTGATTTCCATAAAATATCTCGCCATTGCCCGCGTTTCTGCTAAAACTGATTTGATCAACAATTTCACCCGCGGGGTTCAACAATCTTACGTCATCACCATTGTTATTGATGGCAATTTTTGTTTCCGGACGCGTGAAACGCACGCATTCTTGAGAAAAAATATTGACATTTTTGATAACAAATTCTTTGCTTCCCCCATCCGCGATGTCATCTAAAATCCATCCAAATAAATTCACGTCCTCCTTTCCGACATTACAAACTTCTATCCATTCTTCCTCCGCGTCCGGTCCAATGGGATTTGGTAAAAACGCGTTAATAAAAATTTTGTCGGGATAATCAATGGCAACAGAATTGATCCAAATGGCGGAAGACGACACGAACTCTCCGTCGCTAACTCTTAAAATCGCTGACATTTTTCCGGCGTGCAGATACGTATGTTCAATTTTAACCCCTTCTCCTTCTTTCCCGTCCCCAAAATCCCAAAAATATTCCAGCGCGTCTCCGTCTTTATCAAAACTGTCCGAAGCGTCAAAAAATACCGTATCTCCAACATTAATTTCTAAATCATCTCCCATTATCGCCACTGGCGGATTATTCAACAAATTCTTGTGAATCGCGGATGAATCTGGATAAACGTTGACTCCGTCTTCGCCGCCTTGGCCTCCATCGCCTCCATTTTCATCAGATTGATCGCTCCTTCCAATTTGTCCTTCCTCCGCGTCAATCCGCTCTTCTTTCGCGCTAATTTGTTTTTCTAACCAATTGTTCCCGCTATAATCATCAACATTCGCGTCAATCCTTTCCAAAACATTATCCGGACAAGCAATATACGTGAAAAGCTCTATCAATTCTCCTTCCGCGTCTTTTATCCCGATTTCCTCTCCCGATTCTTTCAAAGAACTCCACGCGCTATCAATAATCGTTCCCGTCCAATCCCCATGAATCTCCAAAAATTTATCCTCGTCTTGAACAATAAAAGCGCGTTCTCCCGCTTCTAAAACCAAGTCTTCACGATGCGCGTTATTCCCTTCGTCATCTTTCACAAGTTTGTCATTGTCATCTTTTAGCTCTCCCCATCCATGATTTTTTCCATCCTCAAAAAATTTCCATCCATTCGTGTCAACGGCGCTATCAGATCTGTTGCAAATTTCCACCCACTCGTATCCTGATTTTTCAAACGCCGCTATTTTGGTGATAACGACAGGAGAACTGTTGGCGAAAGCGACATTGGGAATTAGGAGCAATAAAATAAAGAGTTTTTTGAACATAACTAAATAGAAATTTCAAATCAAAAAATAAAAACTAAAAGGAAATTAAAAAAACTCAAAGATCAAAAATAATATTTTATTTTTTTATTTGACATTCCTTTTTAGTTTGTCATTTTTAATTTTTAATTTATCTTAAGAAATACTTTTAGAACTTTAGAACAATCTTTTATCCGGATATTCCACTCCCAAATGTTCATATCCCGCTTTGGTCACGATTCTCCCCCTTGGCGTTCTTTGCAAAAATCCTATTTGCATTAAAAACGGTTCATATATGTCTTCTAACGTATCAATTTCTTCGGCAGTCGCGGCCGCGAGAGTTTGAGATCCCACCTGTC
>CAZUBR010000066.1:0-2931 GCA_964618965.1 uncultured Candidatus Saccharibacteria bacterium
TCATTGAATTATACCATATCATTAACTCTATTGCTATAAAGAGTAGTTTCTGATATTATTGTTATGTTCAGGAGAATGTCCTGATATTAATTAATTTGTTGTAATATACCAGATTTTGAGTTTTAGGACTTTGTCCTATGTTCTTTGGTAATTACGGTTTTTGTGAAAGGAAATATTTATGCAAGGACTAAATTTTTTAGCTCTTGTTTTAGGGGTTGTTTTCGGATATTTTATCAGGCAGATTATAGCGAAAAGAAAAGCCGATTCCGCTGAAGCGATGGTTGATAAAATGTTGACCGACGCGAAGATAGAAGTAAAAGAAATTTTGTTAGAAGCAAAAAGTAACGCCGCTAAAACATTAGAGGAAGCGAAAAAAGACGAAAAACAAAGACAGGATCAGATTATGAGGTTTGAGCAGAGAATAGAGAAAAGAGAAAAAGAGTTAGATCAAAAAGGGTTGGCGATAGATGAAGAAAAAAAGGTTCAATTAAAAAAGATAGAGAAGATAAAACAAGTAGAGAGCCAAATAGAAGCGATCAAAAAGGAAGAAGAAAAAAAATTGCAAGAAATGGCCACCATGACTAAAGTAGAGGCCAAAGAAATTCTCTTTGAAGAAATTGAGCAGAAATACAAAGAGGATATTCTTAAAAAGATTACAGAAATTGAAAAAGAGGGGAAAGAACAATTAGACGCGCGAGCAAAAGATATTATGGCGCTTGCCATGCAGAGATATGCCGCTGGTCATGCCACTGATACTACCACCACTTCTTTAACTATTCCGAATGATGAAGTGAAAGGTAAAATTATCGGAAAAGAAGGAAGAAACATTAAAGCGTTGGAGCATCTGACGGGCGTGGAAATTATTGTTGACGATACTCCGGGCGTTGTTGTGATTTCTGGCTTTGATCCACTAAGAAGATACACGGCTAAACTCGCGTTAGAGCGTCTAATCGCAGATGGGCGGATTCATCCCGCTAAAATTGAAGAGGTAACTGAAAAAGTAAAGGGAGAAATATCTGAAAAAGTTAGAGAAGCCGGAGAAGCCGCGATTTATGATATTGGAATTACTGGAGTTAATCCGAAATTGATCCAACTTTTGGGAAGATTGAGGTTCAGAACAAGTTATGGCCAGAACGCTCTGCTCCATTCATTAGAAGTCGCTCATCTTGCTGGCAGTATCGCGACTGAATTAGGAGCCGATGTTGCTGTCGCGAAAAAAGCTGGCATATTTCATGACATTGGAAAAGCGATTGACAGGGAAGTGGAAGGAACTCACGTTGAAATTGGGAGAATGCTCTTGAAAAAATTTGGAGTTTCCGAAACAGTTATTAAAGCGATGCAATCGCATCATGAAGATTACCCCTTTGAATCATTGGAAGCGGTAATAATCCATGTCGCGGACGTTCTTTCCGCGTCAAGACCGGGGGCCAGAAAAGATACATTGGAGAATTATCTTCAGAGACTTGAAGAATTAGAAGGAATTACGGCTGATTTTGAGGGAGTGGAAAAAGCGTATGCCATTCAGGCGGGGCGTGAATTGAGGGTTTTTGTTACTCCTCAGAAAATTGATGATTTGTCCGCCAAGAAAATGGCGAAGAATATAGCAAGCAGAATACAAGAAGAATTAAAATATCCGGGTGAAATTAAAGTGACGGTTATTAGAGAGACAAGGGTTATAGAATACGCTAAGTAAAATGAACTTATACTAATATAGAACGAATAAACACAAATCACGAATTAAGATGAAAATATTATTTTTAGGCGACATCGTGGGACGGCCGGGACGCGAGGCGGTTGGGAAAATTCTTCCGAAATTGCAAGAAAGGATTGGGATTGATTTTACGATTGCCAATGGAGAAAATCTCGCGCGCGGTATTGGAATAACACAAGGTTCCGTTGATGAAATAAAGGATTACGGGGTAGATTTATTGACGTCCGGAAATCATATTTGGAAAAGGAAACAAGCGTTTGATATTGTCGCGCAAAATGATCCTTTTGTTTTAAGACCAGCTAATTATCCACAGGGAGTTCCAGGCAAAGGTTGGAAAATTATTGAGGTAAAAGGCAAAAAGTTGATCGTGATGAACCTTTCAGGAAGAGTATTTATGGACGAAAACCTTGATTGTCCTTTTAGAGCGTTGGATCAAATTTTAGACGAGACTAAGAATCTGAAAGCGGACGCGATTATTGTTGATTTTCACGCGGAAGCGACTTCCGAAAAAAGGGCTATGGGATTTTACGCGAAAGGGCGAGTTTCCGCTATTTTAGGCACTCACACGCATGTTCAGACTGCTGATGAAATGATATTTTCAGAAGGAACAGCATATATTTCAGATGTAGGGATGGTTGGCGGAAAAGACTCTATTTTGGGAGTAAAACCAGAGCAATCGTTAAATAATTTTCTGTATCAAATAAAACCGAATTTTGAAGTTGCCGAGGGAGAGGTAGAGGTTTGCGGAGTTATTTTGGAAATTGAAGAAGGAAAAGCTATTTCCATAAAAAGAATAAGAGAAACAGTCTGATGTTTGCGTATTTTCCGCGGTTCTTGTATAATAGCTTAATAGAAAATAAGAAAAAAGAAAGGGGGTGGAATAAATGAAGAAAGACGGATTAGTAGATGTTGTCGCTCAAAAAACCAATATGACAAAAACAGCGGTTGAGGGAACTATTGACGCGATAATAGAGACAATTGTTTCCGAGTTAACTACTGGAGGAGAAGTGAACATTACTGGATTTGGAAAGTTTTCAGTTTCAGCAAGAGCGGCGAGAGATGGCGTAAACCCTCAAACTGGAGCAAAGATCAAAATCGCGGCCACGAAGGTGCCTAAATTCAAAGCAGGCAAGTCTTTGAAAGACGCGGTGAAGTAGATTGTAAAAAGGTATGTTCAAAAATCAGCCACATTGTAAGGGCTGATTTTTGGTTGACAGAGC
>CAZUBR010000067.1:0-2897 GCA_964618965.1 uncultured Candidatus Saccharibacteria bacterium
GTTAAAAGCGGAGAAAACCGAGATTGAACGCAATGGAGTCGTTGTTATTGCCAATGGCAGTATGGAGATAGAAGAATTGCGATTAAACCCTGAATTAGACATTAAAAGACAGGCAAAAACAGTCAAAAATGCCGTTAACGACGCTTTGAGAAAAGTTCAGGTTTCTTCCGCTAAAAAGATGAAAGAGTCAGGAGACTTTAACTTTTAATGAGTAATAAGATAAAAGAAAAATACGATTTGGTAATTATTGGAGCGGGTCCCGCGGGGTTGACTGCTTCTGTTTACGCTTCCCGTTATGGCATAGATCATATTGTCATTGGGTCCAAAGTAGGAGGAGAAATTTTTGGATGGCACGAAATTGGCAATTTCCCCGCTTTTAATTTAATCAAGGGAGTAGAATTAGCGGAGAAAATAAAAAATCAAGTTGAAAATTTTGGAGTTGTGATTTTGGAGGATACCGTAGTAAATGTTTCAAGGGATTCTAATTTCAAGATTCAAACATTCTCGCGCGGAATCATAGAAGCAAAAACTGTTTTATTGGCGACAGGAACGAAAGCGAAGCGATTGAACATTGAAGGCGAAAAAGAATTCGCGGGAAAAGGAGTGTCTTATTGTGTCCATTGCGACGGGGCGTTTTTCAAAAATAAGAACGTGGCGGTGGTTGGGGGAGGAGATTCCGCGATTACTGCCGCTCTTTATTTAACGGATATCGCGAAAAAGGTTTATGTAATTAATAGATCCGATAAGTTAAAAGCGGAAAAAATTTGGCAAGAAAAACTTGACGCGAAAGACAACGCGGAGATTTTATTCAAGGTGGATGTGGCGAAAATTACAGGTCAAGATGTTTTAAAAAAAATTATTTTAACTAACGGGCGACAAATTGAATTAGACGGATTATTTATTGAAATTGGGAGTACCCCAGAACTGTCGCTATTAAATAGGATTGGAATTCAGAAGGATGAGAAAGGATACATTCAAATTTCTAAAGACGGCGCGACAAACGTAAAAGGAATCTGGGCGGCTGGAGATATCACCGACGGATCAAACAATTTTAGACAGATTATTACCGCTTGCGCCGAAGGAGCAGTCGCTGTCAATTCCATCTATTCGTATTTAAGTTTGAAGTAAAACAACAATAAAAAAAAATGACTGAAGATTGGTATCAATTAAAAATATCGGATGTTTTGTATCGCTTAAAAAGTTCAAGAGTAGGACTTTCTGAAAAAGAAGCTCGCGGGCGTTTATCAAGAGATGGGATTAACAGAATATCAGAGAGAAAACCTATATCAAAAATAAAAATGTTATTGGCGCAGTTCAATAATGTTTTGGTGTTTATTGTTTTAGCCGCGGTTGGAGTTTCAATTTTTTTGCGCCATTGGGGAGACGCGATTTTTATTTTAGTCGTTGTTTTAATCAATATTTTGGTTGGTTTTTTTCAGGAGTACAAAGCGGATAAAACAATTCAGGAAATGAAAAAAATCGTTGCGCGTACTACTACTGTAATTAGAGATGAGAAAATAAGATTGATAAACGCTTTTTACGTGGCAATAGGGGATATTGTTATCTTAAAAGCGGGAGACGCTATTTCCGCCGACGCTAGGATTATTCAAAGCGATAATTTGAAAATTGACGAATCAAGTTTAACGGGAGAGTCTCACTATGTTTTCAAAAATAAAGACGCGATTCAAAAACAAGTTTCCCGCGCGGATCAAAACAACATGGTTTTTATGGGGACTTTTGTGGCGGAGGGGACGGGAAGAGCGATTGTAACGGCAATAGGAAACAATACTGAATTTGGTAAAATTGTTGGACTTGTGGGAAAAGTAAAAAAAAGAAAAACCGCGTTGCAGAAAAAAATAGCGAATCTTTCTCTTATTTTAGGGGGAATTATTGTAAGTTTAATAGTCGTGATTTTTATTGTGGGAATACTCAGAGGGTATTCAATATATGACATTTTTATGGCGGGTGTTGCCTTGGCTGTTTCAGTTATTCCAGAGGGATTGTTGCCTGCGATCACAATCATTTTGGTTATAGGGATGAGGAGGATATTAAAAAAGAAAGCGTTAGTTAAAAAACTTTCCGCGACGGAAACGTTAGGAGGAGTGACAACAATATGTCTTGATAAAACAGGAACATTAACGGAGGGGAAAATGAGAGTGGGGCAAATTATTGCCAAGGATAAAATCAGAATGTTGCAAATCGCGTCTTTGGTTGGAGAAGCATTTGTAGAAAACATGAATGACGATCTTTCAAAATGGATTATAAGGGGAAGAGCGACGGATAAGGCGTTATTGGAATTCGCGATAGAATCGGGTATTTCTCCGAAAGATTTACAACAGAGATTTAGGGAAGAAGCCTCTGTTTTTTTTGATTCAAAAATCAAGTATGCCCTGCGTGTTTTTTATGATAAACAAAAAAAAGAATTTATTCTTTTTGCTCTTGGCGCTCCAGAAATTTTATTAGAAAAATCTGGGAATTTGCAAATCAGCGGTGTTTATCAAGAGGCGACAGAAAGTAAAAAGCGGGAAATTTCGCGATGCGTAGAAGGGTTCGCGGGAAGAGGATTGCGTTTGATCGCTTGTGGGCAGAAGCCGTTGGGTAAAAAATTGCCCGAAGACGATATTGAAAAATTGTTTGAAGACATATCTTTTATGGGGATTATTTCTTTGAAAGATCCCTTGAGGGAAGACGCCGCTTATACCATGAGAATCGCTTTGAAAACAGGAGTTAAACCGTTAATTGTTACGGGAGATCATAAGCTTACGGCTCTTGCCATTGCTAAAGAAATTGATTTCCAAATAAAAAATAATGAGATATTAGAAGGGGAAAATGTCAGCAAAATGTCGGATAAAGATCTGATAAAAACGATCAAAAAAATAAAATTATGCGCTAGAATT
>CAZUBR010000068.1:0-2887 GCA_964618965.1 uncultured Candidatus Saccharibacteria bacterium
TAGCAGTGGGGGTGGTGGAGGAGGTGGAGGGAATAGAAACTCAGATCCGCCTGCGATAGAATCCGAACCAGAACCTAAACCAGAGCCTGAGCCAGAACCTGAGCCAGAGCC
Source organism: uncultured Candidatus Saccharibacteria bacterium (assembly GCA_964618965.1). Taxonomy (GTDB): domain Bacteria; phylum Patescibacteriota; class Minisyncoccia; order CAYZDR01; family CAYZDR01; genus CAYZDR01. The sequence goes on from CAZUBR010000068.1 coordinate 112, forward strand.
AGAGCCAGAGCCGGTTTGTTCCTGTAAGAGAGAGGGTTCAGTAAACTATGATCCGGACGGTGACTGCTCTGACGACTCATTATGCATCCCGTGTGTCTACGGGTGTATGGATCATAATTTTGATTCATATGATCCCAACGCGACGTGTAGTGATTTTACGATGTGCGGAAACTGTACTTGCCAGGACGCGAGCGCGGATAACTGCGATCTATCCGGACTTTGTGTGGATAATTCACTGTGCGAATACCCGCTGCCGCCGGATAACCCTGGGTTTATTCGGCTTCCAAAACCGGGAATTATATGTCCTGTTGGTGATCCCCCTCTTTTTGCAAAAGATACGACAATTCTTAAGGATCTGATTGGATATAATATGACAGTTTACTCTAATCTTTTTGGAAAGGTCGGAGGGACATCATATCATCATTCAACATTTCGGAACGTGGCATTAGGTATAGGGAAACACGTGCTTACTGCCAGTAAACATGGGATTGATTGTCAGGTGACCATTGAAATTAAGCCCTTTGATACTACAAACTGGGGGCTTGATTTATCTTTACCTTGGCCGATTGTTGGTCAGAATTTGCAGGGGACCAAAATCGGAAAATATGCTGGTCCGGATTCCAGCTCTGATAGATGGGAGATTTCAATAAATGCGTTTGAAATGTCCCAAGTTATTATTGGACATAATATCATTCTTATGAACGAGAATGATGGAGTTTCTTGTTGGAATCTCTCGGACGGTTCTCTCAAATGGAAATTTTCCGAAGCTGGATTCTACAGATATTCTCCAGTAACAATATCTGCCGATAATCGTGGATATTGTTCCGCGGTTGAAGAAGCAACCCAAAAAGTTTTTGGGTTTGCTGTTAATGTTGATATTGGAATAAAAATTTGGAAGACTCCTGACATTACTCTTTCATACCAATCTGGTGTGCAAGAACTTTTGCCCAGTCCATCTCCATCTGGTAAAATGTTCGCTTCTTTCCCGCAATTGTTAGATAACGGGAACGTTATATTTGGATGTTGGGACGAGGGAATCAAAGCCCCAGCGGGATGCGCCTTTGCGATAAGTAGGGCGCAGAGATTCTCGCATGAAAATTTTATTATTTTAGAAGAGATGAATGGAGATGGAAGGAGTTGCGTTGATGAAGACCAAAGATTTAGATACCATCTCCATAGAGATAGGATGTGTAGCGGTTCAAGCGTATACATCTATAAGGGAGATCTAACTAGGCGAAGAGAAGATAACGGTGGGAGTAATGTAAGTGAAATCCACACCGTTATTAACGTTCCCGGTTTCAATGTCTATGATCCTCCAATTACGGATAATGGACGATGCCTTATAGGCACAAACAAAACTTTGATATTGATAGAAAAAAGTTTTGTTGAAGTATGGGATAAGGATACGCTTGTGGAAACTTGTGAGGAGTTTCGGGAAGCGTGGCGGACTACTATGCCCGTCCACAGATTCCTTGTGGACAAGGATAACAATAAAATTTGGCTCGTTGAAGGAGGAACGGGTCAAGGGTTAACTATCCGAAATCTTGGAGACGGTTCCAAGGTAGAAGGGTTCTCAAACCCAGATTTTGACGATTGTTTCAGCATTGCCATGGATGCGATTGGGCGTATCTATGGCGTATCAACGAGTGGAATCATTTGCGCCAATTCGGATGGCGCGACAATCTGGAAAATTTCACGAGAAATTTCTTCCCAAGGGAGCATTGCCTTGGGAAACGGAATTGCCGTGGTAGTTGCCGAAGACAAATTGATTTGTTTTGGCAACTAAATAATTATGGGGGGGAAAAAAATGGAATGGATACTCTAAGGTTAGAGAGAGAAGCCCCTTATGCTGGTCATAAGGGGCTGTTTTTATTCTTTAGTTGCGTTATTTTGTCTTTTGAGTATATAATGTGGACATGGCAAAAGGAAATTTTTACAAGTCAGATTTATGGAAAAACGGAGTGAAATTTTTCTCGGAATTGAATCAATTTATAGAAAAATTTCCTTCTTCTGAAAAAAGTGTTTTAGGCGTTCAAATTAAAAGTTCAATGGCAACGATTTTAGCGGATTTGGCTGAAGCAAGCGAATGCGAAGATTATAATTTAAGAAAGAAAATTATAGCAACCGCTAAAGGGCGAATTGAAAGAATAAAATGTTATCTGCGTATTTCTATTGAAAGTGGTTCTGTGGATAAAGTTGAAGTAGAAAAGATTATGAAAAAAATTAACGAAATGGAGGAAAAAGTACAAAAGTTATTCAAGCTAAAAATTCCTAAAAAGAGTATTAGTGAAGAAAAAGAGCAGAACAGATATTTAAGGGAAATTTTGAAATTTATAAAAAATAAACGAGACGGAGCGAGTTTTATAGAAATTAGAGAATGGTTGGCAAAAAATAAGTTGGGAATTCATGAACGAACATTAAGGCGGTATATTAGCACATTGTATAGTGGCAATTGTTTAAGCAAGAGAGGGGCAGGAAGAGGTGTATTTTATGAGGTTATTAGCTAACTAACAGTGACAGGCCACCCTCTGTCAGTGACAATGTGTGGCTGTCAGTGGCCGTATGTGTGGCGTGTCAGGAAAAGCCATCCGAGAAATATCAAATCTCAAAGATTAAATTTAAAAAATTTAGAGGAGAAAGAAAATAATTTTAATTTGCGTCATTAAACTATCAATGGGAATATCTTAACTGTCGGGAGCAACAAGAATTATTAAGAAAAATAACGTGGTGTCTCTGATGTTTGAAATTTGATTTTTGATATTTATAAGTTATCCAC
>CAZUBR010000069.1:0-2837 GCA_964618965.1 uncultured Candidatus Saccharibacteria bacterium
TGGCGAGCCCTCGCAGAGGGCGAGCCAACAAAGACATTTCCTAACTGGCGGAGAGGAAGGGATTTGAACCCTTGATACCTTGCGATATACCCGCTTTCCAAGCGAGCGCACTCGGCCACTATGCGACCTCTCCAATATATATTTTATTTATCACCATTTTCAATATTTGGTTATTTCAATATTTGGTTCTTCATACTTCACCGCTTCTAACGGCGCCGTCACGTTGATCGGCTTATTGAAATCGGAAAAATCCGCTTTGATTGATATAGTTCTCTGAGACATATTTTGCATAAAAATCGTACCTACGTCAAGTCTATGAATGAATCCGTCTTTTTTCCCAATCCAGCATTCCCCCTTCATCCCCTTCAACGCGTTAAGACTATCTATCCCATCTTCACTGCTTGTATATTCCTCTCCGTATTCTTCTTCAAAAAATCGTATTAGCTCATCTTCATTCACGGAAAAGGATAGTCTTCTCGTTTCAACTCCGTTTATCTCTTCATTTTTAATATACTCCGCCTCCAATAAATTGTATCCTTGAAATTTTTCCAACATATTACCATCTGACTGTTGAAATTTCTCAATATCTATGTTCATGGATTCGTTCGCGATTTTTCTAAAATTTTCTTGGTCAAGTTCAATCCAATCGTTATTCGTAAAATTTAACTTAAATGGAATAATCGCGAGTATTATTTCAGGGAAATTAACTTTGAAATAAAGCCTTTCTTTAACGCTTTTATACGCTACTGAAAAATCAACATCTTCCATCATTGGTTCTATCCCATCTTCAGCGCTAATGTTCTCCCTCATACTCGCTTCCACGTCGCAATAACTTTTAATATCTTCTTTGTCTATCTTGTCAAAAGCCCCTTGAGCATTTGTTGAAAAATCAAGAATGGTCCTAGTTTCCTTTATTCCCCAGCTAAGATTACCGCTTACTTTGTATTTCACCGATTTTATGTGATTCAAATTATCCTGAGCTCTTTTAAGCGCGCGGGTAGGAATTGTTTGATAATAGTAATACCCGCCGAAAACGGAGGAACCGAATAAAAATATCACGATCGCGATGCCAATAAAAATAATAAATTTTTGTTTTTTAGATCCGGCTTCAAGCACTTTGGCATCGTTAGACTGATTAACAACATAAAAAGCCTCTTTAACGTCATCTAATCTCCATCCGACATTTAATAAGGTGTCTCTAATTTCATCTTTGCTATACCCTTGTTCTAAAGCGTCTTCAATATATTTCAATAATTCTGGATTAACCATATTTATTTCACGATATTAATTTTTATCAAACTTGATCTTTTAGATTCCGAAAATGGCTGTCCCGCGATAATTATTATTTCATCTCCTTTTTGAACCACGCGTTGTTTTTTCATCATAAAAACAGACTGTTCAATTATTTTATCCACCGAACGAATGTTAGGAACTAAAAATGGAAACACTCCCCAACTTAAAGTCAGTTTTCTCATTGATAAAGCGCTTTCCGTGGCAGTAACGATCGGAACTTCTGGACGAAATTTAGAAATTATTTTAGCCGTTTTCCCGCTTGATGTGATAACCAAAATCGCTTTTGCTTTTGTCCCTTCAGCTAAAACGCTAATCGCGGTTCCGATCGCTGAATCCTCGCAATCATATTCCCTATCTAATAAATCATCAAAAACAGAATCTTCGGTTGCTTGAATTATTGTCGCCATTGTTCTTACCGCTTCTATTGGATATTTCCCATTCGCGGTTTCTCCCGAGAGCATCACCGCGTCGGCATGATCAATGACAGCGTTAGCAATATCGTTTGCTTCCGCTCTCGTTGGGTTAGCATTTTCTATCATAGATTCCAACATGTGCGTTGCCACGATAACCGGCTTGACAACAGCCAAACATCTTGCCGTCAGTTCTTTTTGCAATAACGGAACTTGTTCGGCTGAAATTTCAATTCCTAAATCTCCCCGCGCTATCATAATCGCGTCTGCCTCTCGCAATATCTTGTCAAAATTTTTCACCGCGTCTGGATGTTCAATTTTTACTATAATCCCAAATTTTCCCGCATCTTCTTTTCCGACTTTAGATTTGATGATTTTTTTTAGTTTTTTGATATCTTCCGCCGATCTCGCGAACGACATGGCAATAAAATCAACTTTATGAGCTATCCCAAAATCAATATCTTGAATGTCTTTTTCTGTGATTGCCGGCAAATTAATGTTGCTATGTGGAAGATTGACTCCTTTGTGAGAATAAATAATTCCATCATTTTCAGAAACACACTGCAAATAATCTCTACTCGTATCTTCAACAACTAATCTGATCAACCCATTATCAACAAAGATATTTTTATTCTTTTTGACCACTTTTTCAATGTTTGGATAAACTATCGGAATTATTTTTCTGTCCACCCTTTGGGTGATCGGCGTCGGGCTGGCATTTTTTGTAATTTTTTTTAATTTATCGGCGCTAACAACGATCACTCTTTCTTTTTTTGAAACAGCTATTCCATTTTTCGCGACATCTCCTATTCTGATTCTTGCCCCTTGCAAATCCTGAATAATCGCGATTGGTTTATTCTGTTTTTTAGAAGCTTCGCGGATATTATTGATAAGCATTGCGTGATGAGAATACGCGCCATGTGAAAAATTAAGACGAGCGACATTCATTCCCGCTTCCATCATCTTTTCCAAAACATCAATTGATTGAGACGCCGGACCAATGGTTGCTATTATTTTTGTTCTTTTTATATTAACCTCGTTTTAATTTCTATTTTTATTCTAACATGGAACTCGCGAAAGCGAAATACAAAATTAATTCCCAAAAATCTTTTTATATTTTAGACTACTCTATAG
>CAZUBR010000070.1:0-2816 GCA_964618965.1 uncultured Candidatus Saccharibacteria bacterium
ACACGACACGATCAACGTCTTTTTCTAAATCTAAATTAGAAGCAAAATTATTAAAGGCACTTTCATCAATGGAAATTTCTTGCGGTCTGGATTTTAACTTTCTATGATTACTGATTGTTTGATTATGCGCGATTCTATAAATCCACGAAGAAAATTTTAAATCAGAATCAAAATCATTGAGATTCTGGTAAACTTTTAAAAAAACATCTTGCAAAATATCTTCGGCGTCTTCTTTTCTTAACCCTGAAATTCTCATTATATATCTTAAAAGTTTTTTTTCATATCGCTCAATGAGATAAACAAAACAGTCCCTATTTTTAAGCGACAATTTTATTAGTTCTATGTCTGTTTTTTTCACGCGATCTTCAAAATGTTGCATGAATACAGTATATCAGTCTTCACTAGATATTACGATGCTTGCCTTATTTTTCTTTCAGTTATAATTTTCCGTCATAATTATATTTTGCTGAAAATAAAAAGAGGCGTAGCTGTCTTATTTGTTAATAAACAAACCAGTACGCCTCAATAACAAAACGCTTATCGGAACATTTACTCCCTCTTGCGTATTTTTGTCAACACACTAAGTTGACGCTTTAATAAATTTGTAGTATAAATAGATATACAAGTTAATTTAATTAAAGGCTATTTCCGCTTCTTGGAAAGCGGATTTAATTTTTATGGATATACGAAACATCGCGATTATCGCCCACGTTGACCACGGCAAGACAACCTTGACCGACGCTTTAATGCGACAAACAGGAATGTCGGAAGCGGGAGACAGCATGGACAGTAACGCGCTTGAACAAGAAAGAGGCATTACGATCTATTCAAAAAATACTTCTATTTATTACCGCAATACCAAAATTAACATCGTGGACACGCCCGGTCACGCGGATTTCGGCTCTGAAGTTGAACGCGTTTTGCGTTCAATTGATTCCGTCGTTTTAGTGGTTGACGCTCAAGAAGGACCGATGCCACAAACAAAGTTTGTTTTGAAAAAATCTCTTGATTTAGGATTAAAGCCAATTGTGGTAATTAACAAGATTGACAAGCCAGCGGCAAGAACTGATATCGTACAAGAAATGGTTTATGAACTTTTCCTTGATTTGGGAGCGAATGATGAACAGCTTGAATTTATGACACTTTACGCGATCGCTAGAGATGGTATCGCTAAATTACATTCCGACGACGATTCCAAAGATTTGACTCCGCTTTTAGATGTTATCTTGAAAGAAGTTCCAGTCGCGTCAGGCGAGGAACTGCAAAAAAAGTCCTTGCGAATGCAACCATTTAATCTTGCTTATGACAACTTTTTGGGGCGACTTGCCATTGGAAGAATATATGAAGGAAAAATGAAAGACGCTTCAAGAGTAATTATTAAAAAGACAAATGGAGAAACTCGCGAAGGAAAAATCACAAAATTATTTACATTTGAGGGATTAAAAAGAAAAGAAGTCCAATCAGCCAACGCTGGAGATATTGTTATGATTGCCGGATTGCCTGACATTTTTATCGGAGAAACTATTTGCGAAAACGCGGACCAAAAAGCATTACCCGCTATTAATGTTGATGAACCAACAATCTCATTAAACCTATTCGTTAACAATTCCCCATTTGCCGGAAAAGATGGAAAATTTGTCACAAACAGACAAATTAAAGAAAGGTTAGAAAAAGAATTGGAAGTTAATGTAGGGTTGAAAATTGATTTTTCCGCGATTGAATTTTACAAAATTTACGGCAGAGGCGAAATGCACATCGCGATTCTCCTTGAAAACATGAGGCGCGAAGGCTTTGAAATGCAAATTTCTCAACCGCGTGTAATTATCAAGGAAGAAGATGGCAAAAAGCTTGAACCATTTGAAGAAGTGACAATCAATGTTCCCGAAGGCATGTCTGGAAGCATTATCAAAAGACTCGCGAGCCGTCGGGGAAATTTAGTTGAAATGACATCGGAGAATGGACACGCGAGAATTATTTTTGAGATCCCGACAAGAGGATTGCTTGGATACAGAAATGAATTTATTGTTGACACCAGAGGCGAAGGAATTCTTTATTCAAGAGTAATTGGTTTTAGACCGCATGTTGGAGAGATCAAAAAACACAATGTCGGATCAATGATTTCAATGGCAACGGGGAAAGCGCTTGGTTTCTCTCTTTGGAATCTCCAGAACAGAGGAATCTTGTATATCGGCGCCACTACTCCAGTTTATGAAGGAATGGTTATTGGAAACGCCTCAAAAGGAGACGACATGGCGGTAAATCCAACAAAAGGAAAACAACTTACGAATATGAGAGCATCCGGATCGGATGAGGCGATCAACTTAACTCCGCCCACGGAACTAACTCTTGAGAAAGGAATGAGCGTTATGAGCGAAGATGAATATCTTGAAATTACCCCGCGCAATATACGTTTAAGAAAACAATTTTTGACCGAAAACGATAGAGTAAGAGCAAATAGAAAAAAGTAGAATATCATTATTATCACCATTAGAAAACAGAGTTGATTCTGCTTTTGTTGGCTGAATTTTTTCTTCAGTGCTATAATGGGATTATGAAAAAACAAAAAGCCAATCCAAAAGCGTATTTTGTCGGAGGCGGAATCGCTTCTCTCTCGGGAGCGGTTTTTTTGATTAAAGACGGAGCGTTTTCTGGCGATAAAATTACCATATTTGAAAAATCTAGAATGATGGGAGGAAGTTTAGACGGACAGAACCCGTCTCTCAAAAAACATTACAGTACGCGAGGATTCAGAATACTGGAAAGAAAAATATATTTATGCGCGTTTGATGTTTTTTCGTCTATTCCCTCTTTAAAAA
>CAZUBR010000071.1:0-2782 GCA_964618965.1 uncultured Candidatus Saccharibacteria bacterium
TCAACAACCGCCGCCTTTACGGAATTCAACAATATACTTAACGTAAAAGCTATCGCCATTACTAACACGCAGTTTACCGCGTATTTGCCCAAACGAACTAATTTTTCTTTCATAAATTTTTGTTTTTAATTAATATTTACAAATTCATTATAGCATGGAACATAATTTTAGTTATCCACATACTGTTTATATACCGCTTCTAGTTTATCAACACAGTTTTTAACGCTAACGTTTTCCGCGCTTTTTACCGCTTGTTCCGCGATTTGTTTTCTTTTTTTCAGATTGTTTATCAAAGTTTCCACTCTTGTTATGAACGCTTCTTCAATTTCAGGAGATAAAATTCCATCCACGCCCGAGTCTATCAGATCCATCGCGCCCGGAGCTTTCACCGCGACCACGGGAAGTCCGCTTGCCATCGCTTCCGTAATCATAATTCCTTGAGTTTCGGAAAGCGAAGCGTAAACAAAAATATCGCTTGCCTTAAAATACTTCGGAATATCTGAATGCGGAATCGCTCCAGTGAAAGTTATTTTATTCCACACCTTTAATTCTTTCGCCAATTTTTCCAGCGATTCTTTATAATGGCCTCCCCCAACTATCATAAAATGAAGATTATTGTTTTTCATTCCGGCAAATGACCTAATGAGAAAATCAACATTTTTTTCTTCCGCAAGCCGGCTAATCGTCATCAATAGAATTTTGTCTTTGCCAATTTTCAATTCTTCTCTAATGTTTCCACTGTTCGCGTTTTTAAATTTTTCTATGTCCGTCCCGGTGGGAATTATTTCAATTCTTGTTCTCATCCCCCATTCAATCAGCATTTCTTTTATGGATTGAGTGGGAGAAATTACTGTATCGCATTGATTCGCGTAATTCACGGCCGTTGTTTTCACGTACCATTTCAACAAATTTTGAGGAATCAATGGAATAAAGTGAGTATAAATATCGTATCTGCAATGATTGGTAAAAATTATCGGTAAATTAAGTTTCTTCGCGATTTTCAACGCCGACTGGCCTACATTAAACGGGTGTTGTGAATGTATAATGTCTAATTTTAGTTCTTTGACTTTTTTCAAGACTCCTCCGCCAAAAGTGATCGCGATTGGGAAAGGGGTTTTGTATTTATAGTTTATGGAGGGATACCTAAAAACATTTGGATTCTCGTCTTTATATCCCGGAAAATTTGGAACAAAAATAAAAATTTCATGTCCGCGCGTTTCCAATTCTTTCCTGAAAGACTCTATGGATTCTGTCACTCCGCTAATAATCGGTAAATAATTATTTGTAAAAATTCCTATGCGCATAGTTTATGGATAAAATCGTAAGTTTTTTTAAATATCTCGTCTTGATACAAATCAATGATAAACACATGATCAGAATCATAGACCCAAACAAGCTCCTTGTTATTTCTCGGCGTTCCCAACTTCCTGAACAGCACTCTTGCGTTGCGCAATGTTAGCAAATGGTCTTTTGTGGATTGCATAACAAGAGTCGGACATTTAATTCTATGCAGATTCTTAAGCGAGTCATTCATACCATCCACCGCGTCTTGAACGCTTTTCGTCGGAAAGCTCCAATAGTGCCTTTTGTTTTCTAAAACTTCTTTCCTAACGTAATCGGGATAACTTTTATTCGTCATAGGATGAATCCTTTTTAAGATATGCAAGAGAAATCTTAAATAGTGTTTGCGGATAAACAGAGGCGCTCCCATCGCGATCAGCCCTTTAATTTCGGGATGCGTGGCAGCAAGATGAATGGCGAGATTTCCGCCCATAGACACTCCGCCAACAAAAATTTTGTCTGTTTTTTTTCTTAATTCCTGATAAGATTTTTCTGTGGCATCCACCCAATCTTTCCACTCAACGGCATACATATCTTCGGGAACGGTTCCATGCCCAGGAAGAAGAGGCGCGGAAACAACTATTCCTTTATCTAACAGATACTGCCCCAATTTGCGCAATTCATAAGGAGAACTTGTCCAGCCATGGATTAACAAAATTCCGATATCTATCTTTTTGTTTTTTTCCGGTTCCCAAAAAAATGGTTCTGCTCCTCGCATCATAATTTTATTTTTTTAACCCGCCCGCCCAAACAATGGTCTTATGGATTATCTTGGGCAACATAAAAGAGATTATAACAAAAATCGTGATTATTAGACCCGCCTTAGGAAGCGAATCGCTTAACATGTTAAAACTTTCTCCAAAGAAATACCCGACCCCGCACGCGAACAGCGCCCACAAAGCGCTTCCTATAATATCATACTTAAAAAATTCTTTAAATTTCATTCGCACGGTTCCCGCCGTAATCAACATAGCGATACACAATCCAGTCGTAAATTTTATCAAAATTATTATCTTCCCGCCCCTTGTCTCTAGGTACTCTTTCATTTTTTCCATCTTCGCATTGATACCAAAAAATCTTCCAAATTTTCTGCCTATTCTATTTCCTCCATAATATCCAATAGTGTACCACATCAAATCGCTCGCGACATCTCCAAGAAACATCGTCGCGATCACGATCCAAATGTTGAAGTATCCGCGCGCGGCAAAGAATCCTCCCAAAAGCATTATATTCAATCCCTCTACGAATGATCCAACAAACATCATTGGATAGCCATACTTCTGAAAAAACACCAAAATAGATTGTATCGTCCAATTTCCCATTTTCGTTTTTATTTTTTAGTTTTCTCGCTTTTATTCTATCTTATTTATTCTCTACCGTCTACCAATTGACATATTAGGTATCCCATGCCATACTACATGAATAGTCGTTTGAGCCTAAA
>CAZUBR010000072.1:0-2679 GCA_964618965.1 uncultured Candidatus Saccharibacteria bacterium
TTATTAAAGAGTTCTTAATGTCTGTATTTTGATGTTATTGGATTTAATGGTATGATGTTTGTATGCTTCAAACACTAACAATTCTAATCATCGGTATTGTTTTGGGTTCGGCCATGGTTTTTGTCGCGGGATCGTTTATATTGAAAAAAATGGCAAATAATTCTCAAGACGATCAAAAGAAGATAGAACAGATGAAGATGGATTTAGAAGGACGCTTTGGAAAATTGAGTCAAGAGGCGTTAAAAAACGCGAATGAGCAGTTTTTAATTTTGGCTAAAGAAAAACTTGGATCTCAAGAGCGAGAATCTAAAGCGGATTTAGAGACGAAAAAACAAATTATTGAGAAATTAATCGCGGAGATACGAAGAGAATTATCGGAGAATAAACTTGATTTGACAAAAAGCAATGAAAAGACTGCCGCCTCCTTTTTCGCGCTTAAACAAGAATTGGAAACCTATAAAAAAATTACGGGGGATCTAAAAGGTAGCACGGACGACTTGAAAAAGATTTTGTCAAACAATCAGTTGCGTGGTAGATTTGGAGAACAAGTGGCGGAGAATCTTTTGAAGATGGCGGGGTTTGTTGTCGGGCAAGATTATCAATACAATAAAGAACAAAAAACAGAAGATACTCGTCCAGACTTTACCGTATTTATGCCGGACAAAACTAAAATTAATGTTGACGTAAAGTTTCCTTACCAAGCCTTGCAGAGGATGATAGAAACAGATAATCAGGACGAGAAAAAGAGATACCAAGTTCAATTTGAACAAGACGTGAAAAAGAAAATTAAACAAGTGACCTCAAGAGATTATATAAATCCAGAAGAAAAAACAGTTGACTTTGTTATTCTATTCGTGCCGAATGAAATGATTTTTAGTTTTATTTACGACCAAATGAATGATGTTTGGGAAGACGCGATGCGAAGAAAAGTCGTGTTGGCGGGTCCGTTTAGTTTTACGGCAATTTTACGAATGATAAAACAAGCATATTCTAATTTTAGATATCAGGAAAATTTGCATCAAGCGGTTTCTTTGGTTCAAAAATTTGAGCAGGAATTTCAAAATTTTAGCGATGAATTTTACAAAGTAGGGGAAAAAATTAATGCTTGTCAGAAACAATTTAACACGGTAGCGACAACGAGGACTAATAAACTGACAAAGATTGTGACGCAAATAAGTTCAGAAGACATAAAGCGGATTGATATAGGTCATGACGCTGTCTGAATTTTAATCACTACATTTACTCACTACAATTATAGTTTAAGATAGAATGCCACTATTTTAAGTGGTTTTAATTTTGCTTTTTCAATTCGTTTATGTTGTGTTTTTAACAATTTATGATAAGATAAAGTAGTTGAAAGCGTGGTGTATTCATCGTAATTGAAAATTGTCCGCCTAAAGCGGACCAACATCGGGATGGATAATTGATTGTTTGGGGGCGTAGCTCAGTTGGTTAGAGCGTCTGCCTGTCACGCAGAAGGCCGCCGGTTCAAGTCCGGTCGTCCCCGCCTTTGTTGCCAGCTCGTAAAGTGAAGTCGAGTTTCGTCATCCTTTGGATGACTTCGGCGAGACAAGTTCGCCTTATCTGCCGTTGTAGCTCAGTCGGCAGAGCGCATCCATGGTAAGGATGAGGTCCGCGGTCCAATTCCGCGCAACGGCTCAAGATTGACGCGAATGATTAACAGTGGTATAGTAGGGGGGTAATCTATGAGTATGAATAAAAAACAATTGACGATAGGGTTTATTTTGCTTGTTTTGTTGGTCATTGGATATTTTGGTCTAAAAGGCAATAAAATTAGCGATGACCAGATTATAAATGATGGCGCGATCAGCAATTCTAAAAATGAAAATACGGATAACGATGCGGACACAGCGACGAAAGATGATTTTTTAGAAACCGCGTTTGGATATGTTGAAGAGAATATTTCAGAAATATCTCCGGTAAAAGCTGTTTTAGGCGGAACGTGGTATGTGACAAAATTTTGGACGATAGAAGACGAAAACGGTGTTGTAGATGATAATGCGGAGAGATTTTACGTGGAATATGAAGACGGTCACATTATGAATAAGATGCTATTGGATGTTTTTGTGGACGAATTTTCAATTTCACATGAAGTAAAAGCGGTGTTTGAACCGGGTGAATCAGATTGGAATTTAATTGAAGGAGAAGATCTGGAAGTTGGTAAGAATATCTATTTATACGAAAAAGATTCTGGAAGTGAAAAATGGATTAAGATAAATTAACAACGCGGAATTAAGCAATGTAGAAAAATATGGCGAAATCTCAAGAAAATTTAATAGGATTCAAATGTTCTGTTTGCGGAAGCAGAAATTATTTTTCGTCTAAAAATAAAAAAACTAATAAGGAAAAAATAGAGTTAAAAAAATTCTGTAAGAAGTGCAGGAGACATACCCTGCATAAGGAAATTAAAGTGTAGTTTTTTACCAAAATTTTGTAAAAAATAAAGACCCCTCAAACTACGCAAGGGGTCTTTTGCCGGGGATCTTAATTAATGCAAAACGATTTTTTGTGAGATCCCTTTTTGGAATCTCACAAGATAATTTTTTCCCCTTAACGTATAGCTAAGGAGAAAATCATCATCTTTACTCTGTCCGGAAGTATTTCCAGACAGCCCGAAATCGGGATAATTTTGCATAATAGTCACCAACCCTGTCTCTT
>CAZUBR010000073.1:0-2658 GCA_964618965.1 uncultured Candidatus Saccharibacteria bacterium
CAATAAATCTGCTAAAAACAAAATTAGAAGCGGAACAAAAGAAAATAACCGCAATATTAAATAATATCGCGGTTAAAGATCCTGATATTGAAGGAAATTATGACGCGAAGTATCCAAATATAGGAGATGAAGAGGGGGATAATATACAAGAACGCGCCGAATATGAAGAGAATATAGCTAGTGAACAGCAGTTAGAGGTTGACTCAATGCGCGTGGAGAACGCCTTGAAGAGGATTAAAGATGGAACATATGGAAAATGCCTCAAATGTGATAAAGAGATTTCCGAAGAAAGATTAATGGCTTTTCCTTCAGCAGAAAACTGTATTGAATGCGAAAAGAAACCACAAAAATAAAAATTATATTATTTTGGGGAACGTTGTTGGTCGGGGTTATTGATCAATTATTCAAAAATTTTCTTCCAAAATCGTTAATATACAAAAATAGCCAAGCAATATTTGGCTATTTTGACGGAAGCGCGACTGTAAAAATTATTATTCCAATTTTGATAATCGTAATTATCTGTATCAGCGTTATAAAAAGTAGAAGTTTTTGGATAAAATTATCCCTATTCGCGATATTAGTCGGTGGAATCAGCAATTTAATTGATCGTTTATTATACAACGCGACAATTGATTATCTTCCTTTTTTTAGATTTTCAAAATTTAACATCGCGGATCTGCTGGTTTATATGGGAATTGGGGGGATAATGGTGAATTGTATGTTGAACAACACGGCGCGTAGCATAAAATACGCGAATAGATGACGATATGACGCGGACTTTTTAATTTTTTAGACTTCGTCTATGCACGCAAAAGTATTTTCGGCGGCAATAATTGGTTTGGATTGTATTCCAATTGACGTGGAAGTAGATGTTTCAAGTGGAAAGTTCAGTTTTACTTTAGTCGGATTGCCCGATACTGTTGTTCAAGAATCAAAGTCCCGCGTTCAATCTGCCGTAAAAAACAGTGGAGCAAGGCCTCCAAGTTCTAGCCACAGAGTGACAGTCAGTCTCGCTCCGGCGGACGTTCGCAAGGAGGGTCCAGTTTTTGATTTGCCCATAGCGATAGCATTTTTGTTGGCGACTTATCAGATTCAATTTGATGTTTCAGAAAAGCTTTTTATTGGTGAATTGGGACTGGATGGTCGCTTACGTCGGATCAAAGGAGCGCTTTCAGTCGCTTTAATGGCTAAAGAAAAGGGATTTAAGACAATCTTTTTGCCAGAAGCAAATGCTCGCGAAGCATCTTTGGTGCCAGAAATTGAAATTATTCCAGTTCAAAACTTGTCTCAAATTTTGTTGCATTTGGAAAAAACAAAAATTATAGATCCATCTCCAAAAATGGATATAAACGAGTTTTATAAAAATCAAGAATACGTTTTAGATTTCGCGTATATTAAAGGTCAGGAACACGCCAAGAGAGCGATAGAGATAGCCGCGAGCGGAGGGCATAACATTCTTTTGCAAGGACCGCCCGGAAGCGGGAAAACATTGCTCGCGAGATCCTTACCTTCTATTTTGCCGCCGCTTGTCGTTGATGAGGCGCTGGAGGTAACAAAAATTTACAGCGTGTCTGGGTTATTGGCGCGCGATAATCCACTTGTGACAAAGCGACCGTTTCGTTCCCCGCATCACACTGCTTCAGGAGCCGCTTTAGTGGGAGGGGGAACATGGCCAAAGCCGGGGGAAATTAGTTTGGCGCACAGAGGAGTGCTATTTTTAGATGAATTTCCAGAATTCTCTCACTATGTTTTAGAAAGCTTGCGTCAACCGCTTGAAGATAAAGTTATCACTGTTTCCAGAGCGCAAGGAACAATTTCATTTCCTGCCAAATTTACGCTCGTGGCGGCGATGAATCCGTGTCCATGCGGGTATGCTACCGATCCGGAAAAACAATGTGTTTGCGGTCCAGCCACGATCGCGAAATATCAAAAAAGGATTTCCGGTCCATTACTTGATCGCATAGATATTCATATAGAAGTTCCGAGAATTAAACATTCTGAAATAGAAAGCCAAAAAGAGGGGGAATCGTCAAAAGATGTGCGTCAGCGGGTTGCCAGCGCGAGGAAAATTCAACAAGAAAGATTTAAGGGAACGTCTTTAATAACGAATAGTGAAATGACATCAAAAGATATTCAAGATTATTGCAAAATGGAGGATTCCGCTAAGGGCTTGCTTAAAAACGCGATTGAACAACTTCGTTTTTCCGTTAGAGCGTATCACAAAATTATTAAATTAGGCAGAACAATAGCAGATCTTGCCGGTTCAGACGAAATAAAAAATGTTCATATCGCGGAGGCGATACAATATAGGCCGAAAATTGATATTTGACAATATTATGTATAGAATATATACTTATTCTATACAAATTTTTCATAATATTGTATAAGCTAAAGGAGAAATTATGGCATCAAAATTGCTTACAATTAAACAGGCGTCCGAAATGATCGGTGTTTCTATGCAAACTCTCCGACGATGGGATAAATCTGGAAAATTATCTTCACTTCGGGAAAAAACGGCAGGAATGAGATATTATTCGGAAGAAGACGCGCGAAATTTTATTAAAAATAATATGAAAGATTTATTTAAATTAGCTGAAATTTGGGTATTGGGCGATAAGGGGATAGAACCATCATCAGATTTTTATTGCGCTAATAGCA
>CAZUBR010000074.1:0-2650 GCA_964618965.1 uncultured Candidatus Saccharibacteria bacterium
CCCTCAGAGCCGATATTTTTTGTCGCAGAAAAGGCTCGCTCGTGGAGGGTAAATATTATTTCTTTCGATTTCTTGTCCAAATTGAGAAAAATATAATTCCCGGTTTCTGACGGAGAAAAATTGGTAAATCTCAATTCCCATTTTTGGTCGTTAGAAAATTCGCGAATTAGTGCATTTGCAAAATTATCAGTGTCTGACTCGCCCATAAATTTGGTAGCGATAGCCAAATGTGGAGACGAATCATAGTTTCTCCTTTCAACGATTTTTTCTTTCAACTTTTGCTGTATATGAAAAAGTTTTTTAGAAAATTCTTTATCCAATACGGCATTAAATGAGTGCGATAATTCTTTTTCCATATTATCTTATTAAATCGTTGATCTTTACTTCAAGGGCTCTCGCTATTTTCTGAATTACTTTCAAAGACGGATTTCGAACACCACGTTCAATACCGCTAATATACGAGCGATGCAAGTTTAGTCGTCTAGCAACATCTCCTTGCGAAAGTCCTTGTTTTAGACGGATTTTACGCACAGTTTTGCCAAATTGTTCGGAAATATCTTCCATGTTCAAATTATACACTTGCAATTATTTTACTTCTCGTCGTAAAATAGGTCTATAGAGAATTATGTCTCTACACATTTTGGAAGAAAACAGTGGCACGCCTACGGCGGGGTGAGACAATAATTCCAACTTATTCTATTTGGCTGGGGAGGAGGGATTCGAACCCCCGAATGCAGGGACCAGAACCCTGTGCCTTACCGCTTGGCGACTCCCCAAAATCAAACATCTTTCAATCTTCTTTTTAAGTAGGCTCTGCCGAAACCTGTCTTTAGCTCTTTCTCTCTAACGTAAGTATAATACATTTATTTTGTTTGTGCCTTACCCGCCCGCAACGCTTCGCGTAGCGATGCGGGCGGGCCGCTTGGCGACTCCCCAAAATCAAACATTCAGATATTTTCTAATCGCTATAAAGCTGCTGATCACTCCCAACGCCACGCCAATTCCTATTTCCATGAAGAGAAATGGCCAAAAATTACTAATGTAAAAATTGATCAAATCCGAACTTGGGAGAAAACTTGTGAGTCTAGTAGAAACGATAAATATCCCCAAATACAGAAGAAACATGGATATGACCGCTGAAAAAACGCCAAACAAGATTCCTTCAACAATAAATGGTCCTCTAATAAACCAATTGCTCCCGCCGACCAATTTCATGATTTCAATTTCCTGCTTATGAGTATAAATTGTTAGACGAATAGTATTAAAAGTTACTAGCACCACAATAATAGATAAAAAAATGGCCGTAAAGAGACCCGATTTTGTAATAGCGGACACGATTGAAGAGAATCTCTCTATGGCGGTTTTATTTTGTTCATAATTAACTTTCTGAATATATTCTGAAAAATTGCTTTTTCCCACCATTGCGGCGATGTCTGGATAATCTGTCGGATTAAACGCTTTGATATTAAGAGTGGCATACAATGGATTGTTTCCTACTTCCTCAATAGAACTTGTTATAACCTCATTGTCTTGATGACGCTCCTTGAAAGTTTCCCATGCTTCTTGTTTTGAAATGTATTCAACGCTTTTTACTTTTGGGTTTTCAAGAATAAATTTTCTTGTTTCAAGAACTTGGGTTTCCGGAGCGTCTTCCTTAAAATATGTGCTAATATCAATTTTATCTTGAAATTCTTGCGTTACCGTTTTTGCCAAATCATTGACTACAAAAAGAGATCCCGCGACCACAAGCGCGATGGTCATAATGCTGATTGCCGCGATGCTAAGCCAACCATTTCTTTGAAAACTGCTTATGCCTCTCCTTATTACTCTAAAAAAGTTTGTTATTCTCATATTTTTATATTACGTATTTTCCTCCTATTTTATCACTGGCAATCTTTCCTTGTTTGAGAGATATCACTCTTTTTTCAATATGATCCACAATTTCCTTATCATGCGTAGCTAGAATAATGGTATTTCCTAAATCATTAATTTTTAATAGAAGCTGAATAATCTCTTGGGCGTTTATTCTGTCTAAATTTCCAGTCGGCTCATCCGCGATAATAATTTCTGGTTCATGAATAAGCGCTCGCGCGATCACAACTCTTTGTTTTTCTCCTCCAGATATTTCTTGGGGAAAATTATTCGCCTTTGAAGACAACCCGACTAATTTTAGAACTTGAGACACTTTTTCTTTTATGATATTCCCTTTCTCTCCAGAAATTTCCAAAGCGAAAGCAACATTTTCTGCTACCGTTTTCTTGGATAAAAGTTTATAATCTTGAAATACTACTCCGATTCGTCTTCTTAAATAAGGCAGTTCCCCATGTGACAGGTCGGTAACTTCGGTATCTCCCAAAAAAACTCTTCCTTCTGTTGGTTTTTCTTCAGCAGTCAACAGCTTGAGCAAAGTGGACTTTCCCGCTCCGCTTTGTCCGACTAAACAAACAAATTCTCCATCCAAAATCGTTAGAGAGACGTGTTCAAGAGACACTACTTTTTTAGGATACACTTTCGTTATGTTTTCAAATTTTATCATTCTGTTTTAATAAATTTATTTTATTAGTTCTAATTTTCCATCCAGAACGGCTTCAACGTCAGCTGTTTCAACTCCGGTTTGGTGATTTTTGACTAATTTATATGGGTGTAGAAT
>CAZUBR010000075.1:0-2604 GCA_964618965.1 uncultured Candidatus Saccharibacteria bacterium
CTTTTGTACCACGCAATTTTTTTACGAACGCGTCCTTACGATTTTTATCAGACTGTACCGCGGCTTGTTGCGCTTCTTGAATTATGTATAATTGATTTTGCTCTTCTTGTTGTTCGTCAAGCACTTTCTTATTGTTTTCCAGCCCCGCTTTTTCTTGCTTTATTTTAACTAACGCTTCTTGAATTTTATTTTGCAAATCTTGCGCGAACTGCAAATTAGACCATGCTTCAGACAGTCGTTCTTCCGACAATAACATTTCTAAAAAAGTAGTATTATCATCTTCATAAATTTGTTGCAGATATTCTTTAATGACATTTTTTTTGTATTTTATGTTAGCTTCCTTATTGGAAATATCGTTGGAAATTTCTTGGATTTGCATTTCAATCTGTTCTATAAAAATTTGTGTCTCCTCTTTTTTCAATTCCATCATTTGAATATCGTTCTCCATCATCGCGATTTCCTTTTCCGCGACATTCATTTCTACCGTCTTTTTTTGAATCGCGCTATCTAAATCATTTATCTGTTTCTGAACAGCATTCAACTCCTGCTGTTTTTGCTGAATTTTCTCCCAATTATCCTGCGCGGAAATAGAATATATTTTTACATGTCCGCAAAGCAAAACGGCGCATAAAGTCAAAAGACATACGCGCCATATACTATTAACTAATTTATTTCGTTGTTTGTTTTTCTTCATTATCTTCCTTGCCCACATTGCCACGCGAAGCGTTGCGGGCGGAGGCATCTTTATCGGATTCGCTTTTTACTCCTTCCGCGGAAACATCTTGTTTATTTTCTTGCATCTTTGGTTCTTCCGCCATCGCGACCACGTCATTAGCGTCATTAATAATTTTAACGTTTTTTTCGGTTTTTATAGAATTGATTCTTATCGCGTCTCCCGCGTTTTTCAATTCATCTAAATTCACGATTAAACTATGTGGCAAGCTTTTTGGCAAACATTTTACTTCAACGCTCTCAAGATTTTTTACCAAAATACATTTTTCTTCTTTTACCGCTCTTGATTCACCGATAAATTCAAGAGGGATTTCCGAAACTATTTCTTTGTCTTTCTGAATTTTATAAAGATCCGCGTGAATAGGTTTATGAGAAGAATCAAAAGCAATATCATGAATCACGACATCCATGGAAGAATTTTCTCCTTCTATTTTAACACTAATAATAGACGATTCTCCCGCGTCTTTTAATATTTTTATAAACTCTTTTTGAGATGTCTGAATTGGCATAGCGTTAATCTTGTAACCATAAATAACCATAGGAAAAAGACCTTCTTTTCTTAATGCTTTTACTTTTCTCCCTATATCTTTTCTTCTTCGCGCGTTCAACAAGAAATCCATTATCTACTCCTCTCTATTACTTTTTTCTTATTTTTCAAAAACAAATATAAATCTAATAATTCATCTGATGAAACTGGTTTTTTGCCATGAAATCTATCCAGATCCTCAACCGTAAAATCAGTCGCGACTCCCAAAGAAATCGTTCCGAAAACATCGTCAACTATTGCTAAAAACACCGCTCCATTACAATGTGGGCAAGCCAAAAAAAGGACTGATGAATTTTCCTTTTTTTTGACCACTTTAGCCGTTTCAACATCAACCCTTTTCCCGCATAAAGGGCATTTATTTAAAAAATTGTCATCTGACTCAATTTGTTTTTTAGAAGACATCATCTAATTTAGGTTAGCATATAATTACAAAAAGTCAAACTGTTCATCTTCTTTTAACACGATTGATTTATGAGTTAAAATACTTGTTACTATCCCCAAAGAACTTAAAGTTACTACCATACTGCTCCCTCCAAAGCTAATCAATGGAAGTGGAATGCCCGTAATCGGCATAATTCCAATATTCATTCCAACATTTTCTAAAACATGCACAAAAATCATTAGCGCGATTCCTATAACCAAAAATTTCGCGAAATTATCATTGGCTTCAAATGCTACTTTCACAATTCTTAACAATAGAATGGCATAAAGCGTCATTAAAAATGAAATTCCAACAAAACCCATTTCTTCGGCTATGTTCGCGAAAATAAAATCCGTATGCCTTTCGGGCAAAAAATTTAACTGACCTTGCGAACCGTTGCCAATCCCCTTCCCCCAAAATCCCCCCGACCCAACGGCAATTACTGATTGGATCGCGTTATATCCTTGCCCTCGCGGATCTTCGTAAGGATTTATAAATGAAGTTATTCTAGATCTCTGATAATCTTTTAACCCAAATTTCCATCCGCATAAACCAATAGACATCGCCACAATCAACAGAATCGCTATGTGTTCTTTCTTAATGCCCGCGACCAATATCATGCCTACCCAAATACAAACAATTACAAACGCGGACCCTATGTCTGGTTGAATAACGATTAGGAACGTTGGAATCAAAACAATAATAGATGAAATTACGATAAAACGAAACTTTTTTAATCTTCTGAAGTTCGCGGTAAAAAATTTTGATAGAACAATAATCATGGCAATTTTAACAAACTCTACGGGTTGAAACCTAAAGAATCCGAAATGAAACCAGCTTAACGCTCCTTTTATTCTATTGCCGAAAATTAACACCCCTATTAAAACAACTAACAATATAACAA
>CAZUBR010000076.1:0-2584 GCA_964618965.1 uncultured Candidatus Saccharibacteria bacterium
TTTATAAGCGTGGGGCAATGCCACAAACCATCGGTCGTGGGATACGGAGGCTTTATCCTCGGTTCTACTCGTTGTCCTTCTATCGCTTCAAGAAGAGCGGTCTCTTCTCCAGAAATATATCCTCCAGATTTACGAAAAATATCAATAGATTCATTACCGATATGCTCTTTAACTATATCCGACACCTTATCGTAATATTCATCTTTCAAAGCAATGATCGCGTGTCGCGCTCCCACTGTCTTCATCGCCGCTTCTATCCCCTCAATCAAAACCTTCAAATAATTATCCAAAATATATTTATCTTTTTTTACTCCCGGCTCGCCTTCGGATAAATTACAAACAACATATTTTTCTTTGTTTGGCGTTTGTTTTACCGCTTCCCACTTTTTCCACGCTGGAAAACCGGCGCCTCCGCGTCCCGCGAGCCCCGATCTTTTTAATTTTTGAATTAGATTCATTGGATTATTCCCAATCTTCCACGACAATTTTTTTTCCGACTAGTCTCACGTTCAATTTCTGCCGTTCTTTCCATTTCAAAAACCGCGCGAAATCTCTCGGTATATTAACGGAATAGCTATGTGTTCCTGTTTTCGTTAGTTTTCTTATTTGTTTTTTCATCTCTTCGCGCGCAATTACGTTCGTAATTACGAATGCCAATATAACATTATTTTTCGCTTTCGCCTTTTTTACTTCTTCCTACGACAAAAATTCCAATACCTATTAGCATTAAAGCGCCGATAATAGATAATATAATTTTATTAGTCAAATTTACTTCTGAAGTCAGACCAGCTTCAATAGCAATGGGAACTTCGCTTCCATCTGTTTTCTCCTGTTGCTTATCGTTTGGTTGTTCTAACGCGTTTTCAACATTCCCGCGAACTTCCGCTAACGCGGATTCTAAATCAATTTTTAGAACGCAATCTCCCGCGCAAGAAAAAAGCGCGGAATTAATTCCTGATTCTATCGGAGTATCTCCCTGAAGAACTTTATCTCCGATAATTAAAGTTGGCACTCCTCTACTCGCGATATTATATTTATCCGCGTAGAAACTAAAAAGAGTGTTCGCTTCCTGATCAACATAAACATCATACCAATGAACATTAACATCGTCCTCATGCTCTTCTTCAAATTTCTGAATCGTAGGTTTCACCGCCGCGCAATGTCCGCATCCAGTTCCATAAAAAAACAAAACATCTATTTTGTCGGATGCTCGCGCTTTTCTACTCTCCATAACAAAGGTTCCTCCGACCGCGAAAACTCCCATTAACGCGAATAGCAAAATTTTTTTCATGATTTTATTATTACTTATATTAAATTGTAAAATGATTATGTGGGCCCAGCAGGGTTCGAACCTGCGACCAACCGGTTATGAGCCGGGAGCTCTACCGCTGAGCTATGGGCCCCTTCAATGTTATCCGTAATAGATGAGCATTTATTTCTAATCCGCGTCAATTCGTTTTTTCCAGTTCGCTGTCAATCATTTCTTTCAAATCGTCAACATCTTGAGCTCCGCTGACAAATCTCCCATTTATAATAAACACCGGCGTTCCGGAAACCCCTATTTCCTGCCCCCATTGCTTATTTTCCCCTACTCTGATTCTTGTTATTTCACTATTGACACACTCCTCAAATCCCTCAAAATATAAATTTTCAACATTTTTCGCAATCTCTTTTATATCCTCAATGGATTCAAAATCGGAATTAAAAATCGCCTCGCTCATTTGATTGAAAAATCCCTGATTTCTGGCGCACTCCGCCGCCATTGCCGCTTCATCCGCCAAATCATGAAAACTCAATGGCATATGTTTGAAAATTACCTTAACGTCTTTTTCCGAATAATTTTCTATCGCCTTTATTAAGGCTTCGTGGCCTTGTCTGCTATAAGGGCATTGATAATCTCCAAATTCTAAAATAGCAACTTTGGCGTCAGACATCTTATCAAGACCTATAATTTTGAATGGTTCTAATCCAACGCGAGCCGGATCCAGCATATAATACGAATTTTCATGAATCAAAACTTCCTTTATATTTTCAAACCCTTGGATACTCTCAATTTCTTTTGGAAAAATAAACGCGGGTAAAGATTTTATGTTAAATAAATCAATTAGATTTTCCCCGCCTGGAGTTTTAACATCTATATCTTTCGCGATAATTGTAGGAGAAATATTTTGCTTGATCGCGAGAACTTCTTTTGACGGATCGCAATATGAGCAATTACTATCATTCAAAACCGTCATTTCAACAATTGGATTATCATAAGAAATCCATGTTTTATTTCCTGTTTGAAATATAGAACTTGAACTACCGGACAAATATTCTTTAGAAATTTTTCCTTTTCCAAGCCCTCCAACATCTACCATTAACGACCCCACAAAAAGACCCGCGCACAAAAAAGCGATATACAAAAATTTATTTTCTTTAAGATGTTTTATCATCATTTTTCTCCCAATTGATTCTTTATTTCATAAGTTATATTTTTTATTTCTATTTCATCATTCCCTACGCTAAACAATGGAGAAGATGTTTTTTTGATTATCAGACCTAGCAAAATTCCTATTAGAAGGAACGTCACGCAAAACAGAAT
>CAZUBR010000077.1:0-2557 GCA_964618965.1 uncultured Candidatus Saccharibacteria bacterium
TCTCCATCCTTTTCGCGAGCGATATTTCCTCGCTAAAAGACAATAAGGAAACTTTCCCAATTTCCCTTAAATACATTTGAACAGAATCATTGGATATATTAGACAAGGGAGCGCTTTTGCGAGAGACGGTATTTTCAGTTTTTTCCGCGGAATCTATCCAATCTTGCGTCTCCTCAATCGTAATACCCTCATTTTCTAATATGTCATAAAAATTTTCCAAGCGATCAATGTTTTCCTCGGCATTCGGAAATACTCGCATGATCTCTGATTCCGTAATAAACCCCCTTTGTCTTCCTTGATTAACAAGATCTTGTTGGATTGGCGATATCTCTGGAGATTTTTTAGAACTGTTTTTTTTAACTGTATTAATTTTTTTTTGAGAAACGGATTTTAATTTACTATTGTTTTGCTTCTTCGCGATCTTTTTTGAAACATTTTTTGTTTTTGCCTTTATTTTAGAACTATTTTGTTTTTTAACTTTTACCGTCTTTTTTATAGAAGTTTTTTTCAAACGTAAAACCACCTTCCTTTTTTGAGAAGATTTTTTAGCTTTATCTTTCTTTGACTTAACAGCGGATTTAGCGCTAATTGTTTTTGGTGATTTCATTGTCTTTACATGCTTTCTATTATTCTTTTTTTAATTTCTTATTCTCCGCCATATATTTTATGCTAATTGACTTTTACGTTAGCATTATTCATTTTCGTCAAGTTTGATCATTTTTTTAGAAAATTTCTCAAAATCTTCCAGCAATACTCTTAACGCTTTTCTATCATTTTTTCTTTCAGCCTCCTTAATATCATTGCCAAGACTTTCTAAAATTGTTCTTAGAGACATCTTTTGCATAGCCATGACGCTATTCTCAATTTCTTTAATCGGATCATCCGTTTTTTCTTCCGCCATTAACAAAAGACAGTCAACGGTGTTATTAGAAACGCTGTCGCGCAACTCCTTCTGAATTTTTTTGAAATCTATCGCGCTATCGCGCTCCAATAGATTCCACGCGCATTTCGCCACTTTTTTAAGTTCTTCATCCAAAAAATCATCCGAACTAAAACCTAACTTTGAAAATATTTCCAAACTTTGGCAGTGACCGCCAATCAAAATACTTAAAATTTTTTCTTCCAAAAGCGCTCTCTTTGACTTATGTCTAATGGCCGTATTCCGCGACTGACCAGAAATAGATTTATCCGCGGATCTGTCTGTCACGGTTCCCGCGGGAGCAAACGCGGACTCTCTCAAAATTCTTTCGTTGATATTCAGCTTTTCAGCAAGACGACGCAAAGCGTCCGCTTGTGTTATACCGTCAGACATCTTCATTATAATCGGCAAAAGTCTTGTGGCAACAATTCTTTTATTAACGGGATTATCTAAGTTGAGTTCTTTGAAAACAACCTGAAAATAAAAATCAATAATTCCAATTGAGTTTTTTACCGCGTTTTTCCATTCTTCCGGATCATTCTTCGCGATTTCCGCGGCGTCTTTCCCGCTTGTATTAACTAATATACTTATATTAAACCCGTTTTTTAAAGTTATGTCAACACTTTTTTGCATCGCGTCAATTCCCGCCTGATCCATATCAAAGGCAAGAATAACTTTATCCGTCAAACGTTTAATTATTTTTACCTGTTCTTCCGTCAAAGCCGTACCGGATGTGGCAACAACATTTTCAACTCCAGCCTGATAAGAAGCGATCACATCCAAGTTTCCTTCCACCAAAATGCATTCTCCCAATCCGCGAATCGCGTTTTTGGCCTTGTCTAAACCATAAAGAATTTGGCTCTTATTGTAAAGCAAAGTTTGCGGAGTATTGATATATTTCCCCACCTGTTTAATTTTTTCTGGATCATTATACGCCTGTTCAAAAATTCTTCCTCCAAATCCTACCGTTCTTCCTTGCCCATTTTTTATTGGAAACATGATCCTGCCCCGAAAGCGATCAATCACTTCATTAGTTCCATCTTTCTTGTATGCTAATCCCGCCTCCACTAAAGCCATGGCAGGCAGACCTGCTTTTATAGATAGCGCTTGCCATTGATTGGGAGCGTATCCCAACCCAAAATTTTTAATGCTTTCTTGAGATATTCCTCTTTCGTCTATAAGATATTTTAAGGCCATTTTACCTTCCGAAGTATTGAACAACTGATTCTGAAAAAATATCTCGGCTTCTTTAAGCGCGGATTCTATTTTTTCTTTCCGCGAAACTAATTTTGGATTCTGTTTTTCAAGTTTCACTCCCGCTTTTTCAGCAAGAATTCGCAGAGCGTCTTTGAATTCCACTCCTTCCATCTGCATAACGAATCCAAAAATATCTCCTCCTAACCCGCATCCAAAGCAATGCCAAATTTGTTTTTCAGCGCTTACCGTGAACGATGGCGTCTTTTCATTGTGAAAAGGACAACACGCTTTATAGTTCGCTCCTATTTTATTTAGCCGGATATATCCTTGTATAACTTCAACTATATCCAAGCGGTCTTTTATTTGTTCAACTGTTGAAAGCATAGTTTGTTTTATTCTTTGGTATAATTATAGAAACACAAAAGTTCCCTTATATAAGGG
>CAZUBR010000078.1:0-2488 GCA_964618965.1 uncultured Candidatus Saccharibacteria bacterium
AATTATATGACAACGGGGTCCGTTTATAAATCAGTTATTGATAAAGAGAGAAATCTAGAGTATAAAGGCAAATGTGTTGAAGTGGTTCCGCACATTCCGGAGGAAGTTATTCGGAGAATAGAAAAAGCGGGAGAAAATGAGAAAGCGGATATTATAATTATTGAAATCGGGGGAACCGTTGGAGAATATCAAAACGTTCTTTTTCTTGAAGCGGCGAGAATGATGCATCTAAAAAGACCTAAAGCGGTCCTTTTTGTTTTAGTGAGTTTTTTGCCAATTCCAAATAAAATTGGCGAGATGAAAACAAAACCGACTCAATACGCGGTGAGAACTTTAAATTCCGCGGGAATCCAACCGGATTTTATTCTTTGCAGATCAGAACGTCCGCTAGATTCAAGGAGAAAAACGAAAATATCAACATTCTGCAATATAGGGGAAGAAGACGTTATTTCCGCTCCGGACGTGGAATCTATTTATGATATTCCGGTTAATTTTGAAGAAGATAATTTAGGGGAAAAGATTCTAAAAAAACTTGGGTTGAAAGTGAAAAAAACCAATATGCGGGATTGGAAAAAAATGGCGCGTGAAATTAAAAATTGTGTTTCAGATAAAAAGATCAGGATAGGAATTATCGGAAAATATTTTAAGACGGGAGACTTTATTTTAACCGATTCTTATGTCTCGGTTATAGAAGCGGTAAAACATGCCGCTTGGGCGAACAAAAGACAAGTAAAAATTGAATGGATAAATTCAGATGAGTTTGAAAAAGATAAAAAATCCGTAGAAAAATTAAAAGGCTACGATGGAATTATTGTTCCGGGGGGATTTGGGGCAAGGGGAGTGGAAGGTAAAATTTTAGCCGTTCAATATGTCAGAGAAAATAATATTCCGTTCCTGGGTTTATGTTTTGGAATGCAAATGGCGGTTATAGAATTCGCGAGGAACGTTTGCGAAATGGAAAATGCCAATTCAACTGAAATTGATCCGAAGACAAAATATCCAGTAATTGATTTTATTCCGCGACAAAAAGAACAAATCAAAAATAAAAATTATGGCGGGACGATGCGACTCGGAGCTTATAAGTGCGAATTAAACAAAGAAACGATTTCTAGAAAAGCGTATAAACAGGACGTGATTGAAGAACGGCATAGACATCGCTATGAATTCAATAATAATTTCAAAAATGTTTTGGAAGAACATGGGCTGACAATCGCTGGAATTAACCCCGATCAAAATCTTGTTGAAATTATTGAAATAAAAAACCACCCATTTTTTGTGGGGGTTCAATTTCATCCTGAATTTTTATCAAGACCGCTGAACGCTCATCCATTATTTAAAGCGTTTGTGGAAGTAGCGGGAAGCAGAACCGCTAACCTTTAGCTACATGACGTTTACGAATTTTTTCAACATTTTTTTCCCCGTGAACGCTACTACTTTTTTGGTTGAAAACTTTACCAATCCCGCTTTAGTCGCGAAAATTGTGTCATCTTTTCCCATTTTAACATTTTCTCCGGGCCTGAATTTAGTACCTCTTTGACGTATAATAATACCGCCGATTTTCACGGGTTGACCTTCAAATAATTTTACGCCTAATCTTTTTGATCTGGAATCTCGTCCATTTTTGACGGAGCCACCAGCTAATTTATGCGCCATAACGATAAGTTAAAAGTTAGAAAGTCAAAAGTCCATAAAGTCTAGAGAGACTATCAACTTACGAGAAGTATTATATCAGTATACCAACTATATGTCAATGAAAGAGTTTTGGGGAAAATATGGGGATCACGCCGTGGTGTTTTTAACGATTTTACTAGCTATTGGAGCATCTTTTTTTGCTGGCAGGATGAGCATATTAGAAAATGGCAAATTGCCGATAGATATAAGATTGGGAGCGGGAAATTTGATTGTTGAAAAACTGCGAAAAAATAGTGAAAATAATGATGTTTCCGAATCTTCCGAATCTGAAATAAAGAATAAGACAGATATGCCACGGTATGGGATGTTTGTCGCGAGCAAGAATAGTGACATCTATCATCTTTGGACATGTCCAAGCGTGGGTAGAATTAAGGACGATAACAAAATTTGGTTTGACACGAAAGAAGAGGCGGAGGAAACGGGGAGAACAATGGCAGGGGATTGCGAATAAGGTGGTTTATAAAATTTTTCGCCATTTTATTCACTTTTACCATTGTATCTGTTTGGAGCGATGGGCTTTTCTATTTTAAGAACTTTATATTCGCTTTCTAATTTTTTTGTTTTTTCAATTTTTTCAAAATCAGCGGATGGCAAAGTGGGCATTACTGTTTTTAGTTTTATTTTATCAGGAGAATAAACCTCTTCCCATTTGTCGTTTTTTTTCAAAATATCAGCGACGACATTCCAGTCATAATTGAAGCGTTTTTGAATGGATCGCGTGATTGACGATCCGTCATCGGTAAAAATTCGTTCAACTTTTTGATCGTCGCAATACTTATTTATTTTTTTCTTCAGC
>CAZUBR010000079.1:0-2439 GCA_964618965.1 uncultured Candidatus Saccharibacteria bacterium
GAAAGCGGTCCACCGAGATGACGTCTCCCGTCGTGACTTTGTATTGTTTACCGCCTGTTTTTACCACCGCGAATACGCTCATAGAACTCCCAAATCAATGTTTATACTACTGAGAAGTATATCAAAATCACGAAGAAAGTCAATGGAAGACTAATAATTAGAAGGAATTTACCTATGCTTTGAGCTAAAACAGCGAATGTCCCCAAAATCGCGGTAAAAAGAGATAACAATAGCACAATTGAACGTTGCGAATATCCAAGCTCCAAAAGCCGATGATGAAGATGCGATTTATCCGCTTTGAATATGGATTTATGAGCGCGAACGCGCGAAATAATAACCCGCGCCGCGTCAAGAATTGGAATACCCAACACCAAAAACGCGGTTGCTATTTTCCCGCCACTAATTATCGCTATCACCGCTATAATGAATCCCAAAAACATGCTTCCGCTTGTCCCCAAAAATATTTTCGCGGGCGGAAAAACAAAAGGAAAAAGTACTAATAATAAAACTAGTATTATTCCCGCTAAAATAGCGGAAAATGGTTGGTTTACTTTCGGAAGAAGCGATAAAGTTAAAAGCGTTCCACAACTTATAATTCCGATAGATAAAGATAGCCCGTCAATGCCATCTATCCAATTTATAACGTTCATAATCGCAATTACCCACAAAATCGTTATTAATCCAGAAAACATACCAAGAGAAAACGACCCACCAAATGGATTCGTAATACGCGTAATAGATATCCCAAAAAGAACAAGCAAGGAAGCTACGAAAATCTGAAATAAGAGTTGCAATAAAACGCTTAAATCATATTTATCGTCGGCTAATCCAAAAATAAGGATTATAAAAGACATAAACGCGAGCAATAATAGTCGGTTATCTCGCGCGCTCAAAAAATACCACGCTAACATCGCTACAAAAAATACAATGATTAAAAAAGCTCCTCCATAACGAGGAACATCCCTCTGATGTATGTCTTGAACTCTTTTCACAGTTTTCTTACTTTTTTGGTAACATAAAACCCTAAATATTTTCCAAACATCATTCTCGTTTGCGCGTCAAGCGCGGGGAGAGCGCCCAAAAAAGGAGCTATCACGGGAACAACGATCCACTGTAAAACCATCATAACACTTTTCCATTTTCCATATTTTCCAGGACGAGGAGGAAGCATCATGGTCCCAAGAGCCGCGGACACCACAAGTCCGACCATCGCGAATGTCATCAAAATTCTAGTCATATTCGGAAGACGACTCGCGACCACGGTCGCGTAAAACACTTCGCCTCCAACAACAAGAGGAAGCCATCCGAGAATAACAACTATAAAAGAATCCGTTGCCCATGATCTATGTCCATCAAGCATAATAAAGAGATGCTTAATTTTTTTCCAAACGCTAATTTTTTTATTTTCCAAAAAGACTCTGACAAGAAGAGGAAAATTCTCTATTCCCCATGCCCACCTTCTCTTTTGCTTATATTGATTTACGATTGAACTCCAATATGTGTCCGCGACAACAGCGTCTAAAGATACGTGCATATACATTGGAATGGAACGATAATGTCCATTATAATAATCGTAACATTTCCAAAAAATTACAGAATCGTCGGAGACCATGTCAACCGGCCAATAATCAACTTCTATAAGCGCTTTTAGCCCCATTGAATGGCTGGAAAAAGTAATCAATCTTTCTGGACGCAAACTTTCTATCATATGCCAAAAAGAAGAGCTTGTCGCTATAACTCTTGAAAACAATGAGGCGTCCCAAAGATTATTGTGATACATTGGAAGCGGTTGCAAACTGCATCTTTCCCTGTCGGGAGCCATTAAATAAAGATAAGTCGCGTAGGCAAAATATTGAGGATGCGCGCATGTATCGCAATCAAAGGCGGAGACAATAACATTTTCATATTTAATTCTTAATTCATCAATAACTCTTTTTGCTTCTTTAGCCGCCCACGTCGCGTTCGCTCCTTTGGCTTTCATTTCACCCGCTATCCCATCTGGATGCCTGAACACCAATGTCTTAAAAAATTTATCTCCATACTTTTCGCGAACCAATTTTTCTTTAGCGTCTCTTCTCTCTGGAAGATCTCTCTCTTCTACCCCCAGAACAACAATAATTTTATTTTTATCATACACGCAGTTTAGTATTCTTGAAAAAGCGTCATCAATAATTTCCACGGGCTCATTGGCTGTTGGAAAAATTATTAAGTGGTATATGTCTTTCCAATCTGGCGTATTTTTAGGAAAACTTTCTTTCGGTGTATTTTTTAATTTCTCAAACCAATCAATTTTTTCGTTTTTGGTTTTGCTACGATAGGCGGATATTAAATATGTGGACATATAAATAGCTTTAATCAGCCAAAATAAGTCAAAAGCGATAATAAAAAGCGCGGCGGCAATTGGCCAAAAAAAAGACGCGACAACAGAGAAAATTAAAG
>CAZUBR010000080.1:0-2426 GCA_964618965.1 uncultured Candidatus Saccharibacteria bacterium
GTCTTCAATACATTCTTGAATAATGGCGCGAACTTTTCTTGCTCCTTGGTTAGGAGAAAAAGATTTTTTAGCAAGAAATTTTTTGACTGACGCGACGTATTTGATATTGATATTTTTCTGTTTTTTGATTCTTTCAATCAAATTGTTCAATTCTATTTTGACAATTTTTTCTATTTCTTCACGTCCCAATGGGTTAAACGTGACGATTGAATTGAGTCTATCAATAATCTCAGGCAACATTCTTTCGCGCAATTTTTGTATCGCGTTCTTTTTTATGATTTCATAATTTTTACTGCTGGATATCTTCGCGGAACTAGTATTATCCGTGAATCCGATTCCTGCCATTTTTGTGAAATCCGATGTTCCAATGTTTGAAGTGATAAGAATCAAAGTATTCTTGAAATTAACTTGTCGTCCGCTTGCGTCCGTGAGAACCCCATCTTCCATTATTTGCAACAAGATATTTAGAACATCGCTATGCGCTTTTTCTACTTCATCAAAAAGAATGACGGAGTAGGGGTTTCGTCTGACTTTTTCCGTAAGTCGTCCGCCTTCTTCATGCCCAATGTAGCCCGCGGGAGCTCCAATAAGTCTTGATATCGTGTGTTTTTCTGAAAATTCCGACATATCAATTTTAATCAACGCTTTTGGATTATTAAACGCTTCTTCCGCGATCACTTTTGCCAGTTTTGTTTTTCCTGTTCCCGTTGGTCCAAGAAATAGAAATGATCCAATTGGTCTTTTTGGATCTGAAATTCCAGCGCGCGATCTGCGAATCGCTCTAACAATCGCGACAACCGCTTCCTTTTGTCCAGCTATTCTTTCGTTCATTCTTTTCTCAAGCTGTTCCAAATTTAATAATTCTTTATCTTCAATCTCTGAAACTGGAATACCCGTGCTTTCTGAAATTAATTTCGCGATGTCGGTGTCGGAAATAGATAATCGTTTAGTTGTTTGTTGGATCTGTCGCGTGTTGTCTAATTCTTGCTGAAGTTTTTTTATTTTATCTCGTTCTATAATCGCGCGTTCATAATCTCCATTTTTAATGGCTGTTTCTTTTTTAGACACGCAAACGTCTCTGTCTCGTTCAATTTGTTTCAATTTAGCTATATTGTTTTGGCCAGATGCGTTGTAATTTTTAGCTTTCGCGGACGCTTCGTCCATCAAATCAAATGCTTTATCGGGAAAATACCGATCATTCAAATAGCGCGTTCCCATGTTCACCGCCGCTCTCACCGCTTGTTTAGAAATTTTAACATTGTGGAAGTTTTCATAAATATGTTTTACCTGTTCAACGATATTTTCCGTTTCTTCCAACGATGGTTCCGCGACAAGAATGGTTTGAAATCTTCTTTCAAGCGCCGCGTCTTTTTCAATAAATTTTCTGTATTCTTCAAGCGTTGTGGCTCCAATACATTGGATATTTCCCTGCGTAAGCGCGGGTTTTAAGATGTTGGCCGCGTCCAAGGATCCGGAAGCGCTTCCCGCTCCAACAATAGTATGAATCTCATCTATGAACAAAATAATATCATCATCATTTTCTGTTTCTCCAAGAATATCCTTCAATCGCGCCTCAAATTCTCCCCTGAACATAGTTCCGGCGATTACTAATGCCAAGTCAATAGAAACAATTTTTTTTCCAACTAATCCTTCCGGAACATTGTCAAGAGCGATTTTTTGAGCTAAACGATGAACGATTGCTGTTTTTCCAACTCCCGGATCGCCAATAAGAACAGGGTTATTTTTGTTTTTCCTTCCAAGTATATCTATCAGTCTGTTGACCTCTTTTTCTCTTCCCACAATCAGATCCAATTTTCCTTTTCTCGCGAGATCGGTAAGATCTTGTCCAAAAGTTTCCAAAGCCGATTTTTCTCTAGAGTCATCTTTTCGCGCGCCAAAAGGGCTGTCAAACATTTTAGCGATTTCGGGAAATCTGGCGGTGCTTTCTATAATGATTCTTAATCGTTTTTTAATGTTTACGATATCCTCACCCTTTAATCCCAATAATTTGATAAAATCGGATTTTGAGAGAGATATAATTCCCATAAGCAAATGTTCTGTTCCAAGATAATTATATTTGAAAGCGTTAGCCAATTCAAAGGCCATTTCAATCGCGAGACACAAATCTGTTGAAAGCACCGGATCCCATTTATTTTCTTTTGGAAGTTCTTTAATAGCTTTTTCCACGTCGGATATTTTTATTTTAACATTTTCCAAAATGGAAGCTCCGATACTTCCGCGTTCTCTTAATATTCCCAAAGCAAGATGCAACGATCCAATATATTTATTAGAGTTTGCTTTAGAGTTTTGTATCGCCATTTCCAAGGCATTTTTAGCATGGCTTGAAAACTTTTCTGATAGATTATTTGGCAGTATGTCTAACATAGTTTAAGCGTTAAATCAATCTTTTTACATGGATATTCTAT
>CAZUBR010000081.1:0-2417 GCA_964618965.1 uncultured Candidatus Saccharibacteria bacterium
AAGGAAGTTTTGAAATGGATCGCGAAGGAAAGCTATGAATATATTCTTTCAACGGTAGAAAAAAATCCAAAAGCAAAAATCACCTTCAATATCTCTGGGTGTTTGACGGAACAATTAATAGGCAATGGTTTAGAAAGTATAATAGAAAGAATTAAAGAACTTGTTCAAAATAATCAAATTGAGTTAGTTGGATCGGCAAAATTTCACCCTATTCTTCCCCTTATTCCCGAAAAAGAAGCAATCAGACAAATAGAATTCAACAATAAAATCAATAAAGAGGCATTTGGAGATTTGTATAATCCAAGCGGTTTTTTTCTTCCAGAAATGGCATACAGCAACGCGATAGCAAAGATTTTACACGATTTGGACTTTAGGTGGATTATTTTAGACGCTATTTCGTTGCCGTCTATCTCTCAGTTTTCAATTTCAAATTTTCAAAATAATAGGAAATATTTTATTAAAGATATTGGATTGCAAGTCATCTTTAGAAATAGAGAAATTTCAAACACTTATGTTCCTAGAAGTATTGAAAAATTGTTAAATTCGGGGGAACGTCTTGATCAGACTATAATTTCAGCCACGGACGGAGAGCTTTATGGACATCATCACAAAGATTCCGATAATAAATTAGAAAATGTTTTGCGGTCAGATAAACTGCGAATGCTTACTATTTCTGAATATATTAAAACATTGAACGAAATGGAGTTGGTTGATTTAAGGGATTCTTCATGGGAGTCCACGCGAGAAGAATTGGACAAGGACATTCCTTTCGCTCTTTGGAAAAATCCAGAAAATCCTCTTCATAAAAAACTGTGGGAATTGGCAGACATGGCGATAAAAGCGGTTGAAGATAATGACAAAGACCCTAATCTTTATTGGGCGCGACTGCATCTTGACTACGGATTGGCGAGTTGCACGTTTTGGTGGGCATCCGCGAAAAGATTCCACGGACTTGAATTAGAATCATGGAACCCCGAAGAAATAAACAAGGGGATAAACCAGCTTTTGAAAAGTGTCCGCGCGTTGAAAAATTTAGACAAAGAAATTAAAATTAAAGCGGAATATCTAGCGGCGGAAACAAAAAAAGACATCTGGCAAACGCATTGGAAGAGGTTAAATTAAGTCAAAAGTCAATGCCTAAATTTGGACCATTTTTACCGAATATAAAGAAGTCTATTTATGACGTTTTGGAGAGAAACGAGTTCGCTCCCGATTTTTATTTTGACTCTGACGATTTTTACAAAAAGTTAGAAACACAAAGATTTTTTATCATGCCCGTCATTGACGCGAATAATGATAAATTTATTTTCAAAGCGAGAATTGAAGATCATCTATCAACACGGATTATATTTGATCGCGAAATAAAGTTTCCGCGATTTATTAAAAAGTTAAATATCCCCTTTCTGAACGTTCCGGACGTGAAAAAAGTTGAGTATCATCCAATTGAATGGTATATTTATCCATACATAGAAACTGACGCGTCCGGAGATGTATCCGGTATATTTGAAAAACATTTAGATCATTTTCCTATCCAAAATATCGTCATGGCAATATCCGCCCTTCAGAATAACACAAAAAATATAACATCCAGAGAAGGATTTATTGAAATACCGAGAAGAAGCGGAGAAGAGTTCATGGAATTGTTTGATGAATTCAAACACAGTTTAGAAAACCTCGCGAACCCGAAAGAAATCGCGAGAACATTGGAAAAATTATCTGAAAATAAGGATATTTTAGACAATTTTTCCAATGTTTTATCGCACGGAGATCTTCATCCCGGGAATATAATTTTAGACGAAAAAAAATCTCCCCCATCCGTCACCTTGATTGATTGGGCGGGAGTACAAATGAACAATCGCGCTTTTGACATCGCGTTTCTATGGTCAACGTTATCGCGAACTCCTAAAATACAAAATGAATTATTCCAAGAATTTAGAAAAACGGTGTCTGACAGCGAAAATTTTGATAAACTGTTTGATCTTAATTTGATTATCATTATTCCTCAAATTATAGATAGATTTAACTATATTTCAGAACATACGGGGAGAAAGTTTGATGAACAAATTAAATTTTTAGTTAATAAATTCAAAGAGGCGGCAAAATGAAAGAAAATTTGTTACTTACTAAAAAATACGCGAAAAACGCGTAAAAAACCATGAATACAGTTTTTTTCAATTTTTCAGAAGAAGAATATAAAAATTTTTCAATCCGGAAATTAGTTGAAAAAATTATAAATATATCAAAAGGCAGCGCCGAGGGCCTTCAAAAAATAAGTTTTCAACAACGATTAAAAGAATTTCGCGCGTTAACGTCAAATATAAATAATCTAAAGAAAGACGAAATTTTAAGAATACAGAATTATTTAAATAAAAACCAAGAATTTTTAAGCAGCGCCGAAGACGTTCCCTCTTTCGGAT
>CAZUBR010000082.1:0-2380 GCA_964618965.1 uncultured Candidatus Saccharibacteria bacterium
TCCCATATCAGTTTTTTTATCCTGTTTAATTTTATGTCGCAACAATCCAATTTCGCGATGAAAATAATAATTCAACCCGACAAAATCTTGATATTTGTCTATTTTATTCAAAAATTGCTCGTTTGTTTGATATTTAAGTATGCTGACCAAGATTGATTCAAAAGGACACCACCGAACAAATTTTGAGAAATAAGTGTTATTTTTCGCAATCCCAACACTTGAAAGCGGACTGATTCTTTTTATAACGCTATATGATTCTTTATGCGCGCTTATCAATCTTCGCTGAACTTTTTTGAATTTTTTCAAACTTATTTTTCGCGGAGGCCAAATTCCTCTGAAATATGACTGAAAAGCGTACAAAACCGGCTCGTT
The DNA here is from genome assembly GCA_964618965.1 of uncultured Candidatus Saccharibacteria bacterium. Lineage (GTDB taxonomy): Bacteria > Patescibacteriota > Minisyncoccia > CAYZDR01 > CAYZDR01 > CAYZDR01. Next base: position 373 of record CAZUBR010000082.1, read on the forward strand.
TAATGTAATCCAAAATTTCACGTCATTCCCCAACGCCAAAACTACTTTTTCAACATATCTTGAAAAATAAAAAACAGCTTTCGCGCTAAGCCAACCGCCTTGATCGGTAAACCATATCGGGCAGGTAAAATGCCAAAGGGTCACGAATGGTTCCAAATTTCTTTTTTTCAAAGCGCGAATGACATCGCGATAATGTTCAATTTCTTTCTGATTAAATTTCCCTTCTTCGGGTTCAATTCTAGACCATTCTATTGAAAACCGATGAGCGTTATGACCTAATTTTCGCGCGATATCAAAATCTTCTTCGTATCTATTGTAATGATCGCAAGCGCGACCGGAAATATAGTTTTCTGGATTTAACATTTCAGGAAATTTTTCCTGATACCATTTATTCCACTGCTTTCCGGCTTTCTTCGCTAATTTCTCCGCGTTTTCTTTTTCCCATCTTGACCAATCATTAACGTTCCCGCCTTCAACCTGATGAGCGGATGTCCCCGCCCCCCAATAAAAACCGCTTGAAAATTGATTTTTAATATCTTGAATCATGCTCTAATTATACCATAACAATACAAAATTAGGGATATCCCGGTTTTACCGAAATATCCCCTTTTGCCTCATGATTATTTTAACATTATACATAATACGTATAAAATTAAAAGGGCGATTGCCATAAAGACATCTATCAGAATAATCCAATTCATTGGATTATTCCAATTTATGTTAAGATAAACATTCTTAATAACTTGAAAAAGACAAAACATTTTCACTCCTCCTCCTTCTTCTTAAACCAGTTTTTTTTGATTCTCCAAGATAAAAACACACACACCAAAAAAAATATTACTATATATAGTAATCCGGCAATAATAGAGTAATTGGGGGGGAACATAGACCCAAATGAAACTGCCCCTATTATAGCGTAAAGGAAAATATCTCCTGTAATAATTTTTGAGACACTTTCTATGATCTCCATAAGTTCTATTTTAGTCATTTTTATCCTTTCGCCTCGGCTTGATGAAAATCAAGACGGGTCAGAAAAATTGTTTTTTCAAAAAACATCGTAAACATTCCTTGCACGGGCTGAGGGAATCGAACCCCCGACAATGGTTTTGGAGACCATCATTATGCCACTTAACCAAGCCCGCCCCGCTGGTGCCCCCATCAGGACTCGAACCTGAAACATTTGGTCCGAAGCCAAACGTGATATCCATTTCACCATAGGGGCGATATTGTCCAGGGAGTAGGAGTTGAACCTACCTGGAACGGTGTTACAGACCGTCGCATAAGCCGCTCTGCCATCCCTGGAATATACAACAATAATAGCCCAAAAATCATTTTCGGTCAAAGACCGAACAAAAGAAAAAAACGGAAGATCCGCAAGATTGGATTCCCGTTTTTATTTTGACTAAAGTCACTTCGGTATTAAAACTTTTACTCTAAACTTAAAAGTTCTTTCCAGCTCGCCGGAAATTTTCCAGTTTCTTTCATTGCCAGTCTTATATCGTCAATCATTATTTTGGCGGCCTCTCTCGCGGCTTCAATAAATTTTTCCGAATCGCCATCCCCATATTTTTCATAGGCAAAAATTATTCCGCAAGATGAATTAACTATCGCCCCATATCCATCATCGTTAAAACAATTCATCGCGTCTCGCGCTCCACTCTCTTGAATTTCATACTCTGGAACTAAAATAATTGAATTCGGCATGATTTTTCGCAAAGTCTCGGCTTGTCTTGGATAAGTCGCTCCGACCACCGCCCCAATTGAAGAATACCCGCGAACTCCCTTATATTTCCGCGCGTATCTATTGATAACCAACGCGATAATATTAAACACTTCCATTTCATTCTGCTCCGCCACCCCTAACTGTTCTAATTCTTCCTTTTCTTCTAATGTCATTTCCACTAATCTATCTTGCAATTCTCCTGAACTTGGATTGCTTGTTTTTGCTAAAATAAATATCCCCTTCCCGCGTGTTCTGCAAACATTCACGAAAGGGTTTAGTCCGTCC
>CAZUBR010000083.1:0-2370 GCA_964618965.1 uncultured Candidatus Saccharibacteria bacterium
ATGTTCTAATAACCAATTTCCAAACACGATACACACAATAATATTTATTCGTTTCTAACATTGAAAATTGGTTATTGTCATTCCGCGGGCTAATCAACCGACAGATTAACATAATTTATAATTCATAATTATGCTATCATTTTCAGCTATCGTCCCTCATCCTCCTATCATCATTCCCGGTATCGGCAGAAAGGATGATTTATGGAAAGCGCAGAGAACAATCGCGGCAATAAAAAAACTTAAAGTTGAACTTAAAGATGTCCGACCAGACACCATTATTATAATTTCTCCGCACGCTCCAATAGACTACAATTCTTTTCTGATAAATTCCAGCAACCCTTTGGAAGGAAATTTTAGAAATTTTAATTTTGATCAGGAATTAAGTTTTGAGAATAACATTGAATTGGCAAAAGAAATTAGCAAAGAAGGGGTAAGAAAAAATGTTGCCGTGCGATTCTTTGATAATCTTGTTGATCATGGAGCGTTGGTTCCACTGTTCTATTTGGCTCAAGAGATCAGAAACGTAAGAGTCGTCCATCTGTCATTTTCTTCGCTAAATTATAAAAGCCATTTTAATTACGGAAAAATGATTGGTAAAATTTGCGGTAAAAGCCCTGAAAAAATCGCGCTAATTGCCAGCGCGGACTTATCTCACCGTCTCACCGTCAACGCTCCCGAGGGATTTTCTCCATGTGGAAAAGAGTTTGATCAGCAATTGGTAAATCTTCTTAATAAGGGAGACTCTGACAACATATTAAATATGGAAAAAGATTTAATACGCGGAGCGAAAGAATGCGGTCTAAGATCCATTATTATGCTATTGGGAATGCTTGATGATTCTAAATACAAATTCAAAGAATTAAGTTATGAAGGTCCATTTGGCGTGGGACACTTAGTGGGAGAATTTGTATTTAGTTAAAAGTTAGCAGTTTTCAGTTAGCAGTTATACAAAAAATGTACATTTTAATGTACATTTTTTACATTCGTTTTGGAATAGCCCAAGAACCGCTCGTTTCATCGTTAAATCTTAATAATTCTCTTCTTTAATCTGAAAATACGCCCGAGGATGCAAACAAGCGGGACATTTTTCAGGAGCGGAATCTCCTTCATGCAAGTAACCGCAATTTCTACATTTCCAAATGATCGCGTTATTCCTCTTAAAAACTTTTCCAGATTCAAGATTGTCGCATAATTTTCTATATCTCTCTTCGTGCGCCTTTTCAACTTTCGCGACGTTCCTGAAAGCATCCGCGATTTCATCAAACCCTTCATCTTCTGCCGTTTTAGCAAACTCCGGATAAAGCTCCGACCACTCTTCCCTTTCTCCTTCAGCGGCGGATTTCAGATTCTCCAATGTTGTTCCTATTTTCCCGGCGGGATAAACAGCGGTAATTTCAATCGCTCCTCCTTCTAACAATTTGAAAAATCTTTTGGCGTGTTCTTTCTCATTAAGAGCCGTTTCCTCAAAAATGGCGAAGATCTGTTCCAGACCATCTTTTTTCGCTTGTTTAGAAAAATAATCATACCTCATCCTTGCTTGAGATTCTCCGGCAAAAGATTTTAATAGATTTTTTTCCGTTCGCGTTCCTTTTAGTGTTTTCATGTTTTTCTCTTAAAAATTAAATGACAACTAATTTTGTATTTGAAATTTCCCTTTGTAAATTTCTTCTAATAATTCTAACGATGCTTGAACTGAAGGATTTTCGGTATTTTTTAGCGTTAATCTCTTTTGAAATTCATTAAACAGAGGACCTAAGAATTCATCTCCCCATGAAGGAGTAAACGTCACAACCCCTTCAAAATCAATAATAACATCTTCGTCATTTTTCACGCTTTTTAATGACGGTCTGAAAGCGGCGAGAGATTCCTTGCCAAAAGAACGCCCATTAAGAGTCGTACCAAATTTTTTAAGATATATAACCATATTATTTTATTAAAATTGAATTAAAGCTAAACAACCTTGCGCGTAAATATCTGATTTTTCTATTTGTAAACTATCGTTATTTTTTGTAATTTTGAGTCGCGCGTCTCCCGTTTGAAAGAACAAATTCATTTTATTATTTATAATAACATTTCTAACAAATTTTAATCCATTCCCTCTAGATTCCGGAGCGCGTCCAGAAACAATTTCGGTAAAAGCGGTTTTTAAGGCGTCTTGATGGTTTGTCAATTCTATTTTGGTTTTTTTTAAGGTTGCTAATATCCCTTGTCCTCTATCAGCCAAGACTACTTTTCTTTTGTCTAAATCATACGCAAAAAATGTTCCAGGGACATCAGGCCAGTTCCCCAGATTGTGATCAAAAGAATTCCCGCCAATTTCACCCGTAATAGCCGATATTAAAGGAAAGATATCTTTTAAGTCTTTTATTG
>CAZUBR010000084.1:0-428 GCA_964618965.1 uncultured Candidatus Saccharibacteria bacterium
ATACAAGCTCTTATTTAACGGCATGCGTTTTGCCAAGAATCTTATGGCTTCACAACCCTTGGGCTTTATCCCGAACATGCTTCCCGTCTCATTCACTGCCTCACCAAGACAAGCTCCCGCACAGTTATACAACACTTCGCAATCCTGGCAGTGGGGCATTTCACTTGCTTTTCTCGACTGGATTCTTTCGATGGCCTCCTGGTCATATTCAATCCTGTCTTCTGCCGCTAGATACTTACCGTACACAAGCTCTCGCATCTTTGGGTCTGCGCCCGTGTAAGCCATATCACAACAGGTGACAAAACCATCCGTTGTCAGATGTGGATATGGAACGCAAGCACGACAGAAATATTCTGTCTTCTCGGGCGGCGCTTTGCGCCGCCCGCGAAAATTTAGAAAAGTTTCCAGAAGGCCAGATTGTTGTGTCC
>CAZUBR010000084.1:528-2337 GCA_964618965.1 uncultured Candidatus Saccharibacteria bacterium
TCGGCAGGAATTGAACCTACATTAATGGCTTAGGACGCCACTGTTCTGTCCGTTGTCACCCTACGGGTGATCCCCCGAAGGGGGAAACTACATCACTAAATTGTGTCCTCGGCAGGAATTGAACCTACATTAATGGCTTAGGACGCCACTGTTCTGTCCGTTGAACTACAAGGACGTAAATTATTCACTTAACATAATATTGTCTTTTTAACACTCTATCTTCTTCTTCTTTTCTCTCCTCTATCTTCTCTTTAGCAAGTTTTCTGATCTCATTCAAATTAAGTTCGCTAATTTCTTTAACGCGTTTTTCTAGATATTCTTTCGTGTTTCGCGATGGATTATCAAGAACTTCGGATAATAACGCGTCCATGATACATCCCACTTTCGGTCCCGGCTTAATATCCAAAAGTTTCATAATGTCATTCCCATTTATCTTGATCATTTTTGTTGAAATTGGATCCTTGCTTACTTTGTCTATCATGTATTCAAAATGACGCAATTTATATGGTTTTGCTTTTGGAACTCCGCTACCAAGGCGATCGGCAATCCGCAAATCAATCAAATCTTTTACGTTTTCCGCTCCAATTCTTTTCACAATTCTTCTCACCCCAGCGTCTGAAACTTCATCAACATTATAAAAAAACATGTGATTTTTTACCAAAAGCGACACTTTGTCAATGATCTCATTAGAAAATCTCAATCTTTTGAGAATCTTTTTAACAATTTTGGATCCAACATAATCGTGATTATAAAAAGTGCTGGATATTCCATCTCCTTGTTTCGTCTGTGGCTTCGCTATGTCATGAAAAAGAGCCGCAAGACGCGTTATCAATTTTTTTGATGAACAATTTTGTAAAGACGCTATTAAATGCTGATAAATTGTGTATGTATGATGCCTATTTTGCCCAATTCCTATCCCATATTCAACCTCTGGCAATATAATTTTAAGAAGTCCGAGTTTTTGCGACATTTCTATCCCTCGCGCGGGATGTTCTGACAAAATAATTTTCACCAATTCATCTCTGATCCTTTCTTGAGATACATCTTTTAACAGTTCCGCGTTTTTTTCAATCGCTTCCGCGGTTTTTTCTTCAATCTCAAAATCAAACTGTGTCGCGAATCTAATCGCCCTCATCATCCTCAAAGCGTCTTCATTAAATCTCTCGTTCGCGTCTCCCACCGTCCGAATTAATTTTCTCTTTATGTCCTCTCGCCCCCCATATAAATCCATTAAAAGTACTTTTTCACTTGACATTCCGAGCGGAGCGGAGATGAGCGTGGAAATTCCGTTATCCGTTCCATTAGTGTTATTAGTCTTAATAGCCATGGCGTTTATCGTAAAATCTCTTCTCGCGAGATCCTCCTCAAGCGTTTTAACGAACTTTACTTCATCTGGATGACGTTTGTCCGAATATCCACTTTCAACCCTGTAAGTCGTTACCTGTATTTCAAATGTGGATTCCTTGTCTTCGCCAATTCTCACCGTCACCATGCCATAATTATTTTCATACAAAGAATCTGGAAAAATTTTCTGAATTTCTTCCGGTTTCGCGTTTGTCGTAATATCCCAATCGTTGGGAATTCTTCTCATGACAAAATCACGAACGCATCCGCCGACAATAAAAGCCTCAAACCCAGCATTTTCCAGCTTTTTTAGCGTAAATTGAACTTCTTCGGGAATGTTCATAACACTATAATACTAACAGAAAATAATAATTACTTCAATGGACAAAAACAAACAGACAAGATACAATAATCAAAAAGTAAGAGCGCGAAAGAATTAAAAAATAAAAATTAAAAAATCCAAAG
>CAZUBR010000085.1:0-2267 GCA_964618965.1 uncultured Candidatus Saccharibacteria bacterium
CTCAAAATGCTATTGATTCTAAACAAGTTACGGGGGGTGTTTTTGGAAGTCACGGACTTTGATGGATAAAAACGAAAAATTGATAAAAACCTGTGAGATTTGCGGCTTGAAGAATGTCTATGATCGGAAAAAAAAGAAGTGGAAATACAGAATGATAAATCATCATATTCTTTATGATCCTCCGCTCGTAGTCACGCTTTGTTATAAGTGTCATCTTTGGTGGCATGGCTCAGGGCGAGTCTGGAAGCATCCGTTTGTGACAGATGAGGGCAAAGATTGGGGAAGTCTTAAATTTTTTTATGCAGTCATTCACTTATATGAAGAGAAGGCGAGGTTTGCATGAGGGCCTTTAATAGTACATGGCCACAGAAATATCAAGGAGAAGGGAAACTTATAGAATACAAGAATAACATGGGTTGGTTTGTGTTTCCGTATGGTGATTGCGCAGCCATCATTTGGTATAGTATTAATAAAGATGGCCAAATGCGATGGAAGCCAAGGAAGACCAAGGTGGGCGGGAAAGGAAGACCCGGTTTACCAAAATTCATGTATCATTATGACCTGATGACCATAAAGCGTGAAAAAGTCTTTGAAGTTACCGAAAAGCTAAGGGAAATTGCCGGGGTTGGCAAGACTACATGGAAAGAAATAAAGGACTTTGAAAAAGAAGTAAAGAAACAAAAAGAAGATCAGGAAATGGATGAGTTGATTAAAAAATATGTTTAAAAAAAGGAGGCGTGATGCCTAAACTAATATTATTTACTATTTCCGGCGAGCTGTTGACGGATCTTCTAAATAAAATTCATTTCCTGCCGAGCGACGCAACCATCCTGAAAATCGTTCCCAGCCAAGATATGACATATTCTTTTGATGTGACTTTAGAGACGAAAAAAGGCTATGAGATGCCGAAGGGCGGAACAATTCCAAGGGCTAAAAAGACCATCGGAATATTAGGTCGTAAAATTAAAAAAAACGGGAAAAAATAATCAGTATCCCGTGAATTTTGAGCGTCCGCCATCGAATGTGACCGTATCCGATTCTTTATTTAATTTCTGCAAATCTTCGCGCTTTTTTCTTGACATATGATATTTGAATAATTTCGCCAGACAATCGAAAAGATCATTTGTTATTCCCGATGGGTAATTTATGATTTCTGCTATTAATTGCCGCATTGACCTATGAACGTAGATTTCGCCGTTCGCTATGGGCGGAATCAAGGATTGAATGTCGGCATCTTTCACGTTTTTGCTCACATCTTTTGGGAGTGGAGAAATAATGAGGGGAACGCCGCGTTTTTTTCTTTCTAATAAAACATCTCGATAAATATAATCCTGAGCGCCGAATGTCTCAATTCGCCATAGGCGCGGTTTCCATTCTTTATGGGCATTAAAAACAATGTCCTGAAATTCCTCTGGGTCCTTGATTTTTCCGAACCAAGTAAAAACAACAAACTTCTTGATCGTATCATGTGGTTGACCGCCGATCAGAATGGCATTATTTGACCCCTTTTTTATAAGCCTTGTTTCAGCAAACCCCCCGGGGTCAATAATACCGACCAGCGGGATGTCGGCAATCCGAAATACTCCCTTCTCATCTTTCTTTGCATCATCGCAAACAACACACTTCCCGTTGTCACGGTCTTCAAAATGATAAAACCGCAACCAGTCACGATCTATTTTATTCAGACCCTCAGCTCGTTGTGGATTGTTCATATGTTGACAATAAAACACGATTTTCTTTTCGGGATTTGCCCGCATTTCGTGATAAAATTTCGTAGATTTATATTCGGGCCAATTGCTTTCATCGTTATCAACATTGGGATTCTGAATCCATTTGATATTTTCTGTATCTAATAAGCCATCATCTTTCAGGCACGGAACAATGCGCCATTGATATTCTGGATACTTGTCTTGAACATAACACCCAAAATCTCCGTTGCCCCAGTGCGTAGCTCTGATCTTGACATAACTTGGATTTGGCCTTGTGATATCTGGCTCTACAAGAAGTTCCTCGATATTATCAAACCAGCGAAATACTGATTCCATGACAATCGGCGATTCCATTGCCGCCTTGCCAATTGGATCGTCAATACGAATAATGTCATAATGCCCGGACTGGGCTGCCCCGCCTATCCCGAGAATAGAAATGGACGGTTCGGAATATGTTCCTTGCCTTGGAAGATCGCAGGCAGAGCCACTCCAGCGATTTCGTCGCGTCCATTCATTGTTTATCATATGCAGTTTGTCGGGATATAAAGCGCGTAGTTT
>CAZUBR010000086.1:0-2207 GCA_964618965.1 uncultured Candidatus Saccharibacteria bacterium
ATGATTTTTTGAAAAAGTTTGATACTTATGATAAAAAATTAGACGATGAACTAGACAAAGTTTTTAAAATTGAAAATAAACAAAATAGAAATAAATGGATATTGGCTATTGCTGCTGGAATGACGGTAGGAGCTATTGGAGTCAGTAGAGCAATGGCAAAAGGAGCTGAGGGAATCGCGGAAGGAACGAAGGCGGGAGGAAGAACAGGGTTTGTCCATCCGGAAGTGAGGGCAATGGATGAAGAAAAATTAGCGAACATAGTAGAAGGGGGAGCGGAAACGAGGATTTCAGAAAAAATGGTTCAAAGCATGTCAGAAGATTTGGCAAGAGCCGAAAAATTGTCTCAAAATATTGGACAGGGCGCGGAAAAAAGCATGGAAGTAGCAGCAAGGTCTACGGAAAGAACGTTGGAATCATTGGCAGGACAAGTCGCGGGAAGTCCAGATAAATTTAAGTCTGTTATAGAGGCTGGAAGTTCGCAATGGAAAACGGCTGAAAATTTCTTGTCAAAAGGGAATGTACTTGGATTTAATACGATGAACGAAGCTCAAAAGACACATCTCATTGATTCTGTTTTAACAAAAATCGGTAAAACCGATATGGTTAAACCGGGAGATGTGATGGATTTTGGCAAGTTTTTTGAGAATAGTAAAGCGTTAGAAACGGTCATGGAAAGTAACAAGGGAATTGTTGCGGGATCAAAGAAATTTTTGAACATAATGGAAAATAATGCCGCTATTGAAAAATTGACTGTGGCGAATCAAGGAAAGTCCATTATAGATAAAACAGCGAAAGCGGGAGAAACATTCGCGACGTCATTAGATAAAGTTCCTACATCGGTCAAAGTCGCCAAAGAGGCGACATTTAATGCGATTAAAAAAATAGGGGTAAGCGTTAAGAATCTTCCAGAGTTCGCGGGAGAAAGTGGCGTGTGGGCGCGGACTTCCGATATGAGTGTTTATAAATTTATGGAAGAAAGCGCGAAAAAGACAATTCAAATGAGAGAGAAGGTTGGCGGAACTACGAACGTTTTTACCAAGAGAGCCATGAATGGAAATGAAGAGAAAGCAATAAATTTTATGAGAGACTACATAACGAAAATAGGCGATATTTTCAGAAATCCCAAAAAAGGCGAGACTGTTATGCAATACATAAATGAGTTTAGGAAAGCTAATGGAGCGGCGTCATATAATAAGTTTGGAGTGCCTGTAATGAAGGAAGGCCTTACCAAAGTGAAACCAGTATTAGCTGGTCCGCTTTAGCGTCAGAAATCGTTAAAAGATTAAAATTAATAATTAATAATATTTAAATTATGAGTTTATTTAAAGACGCGAATATACAGAGAAAAATAGTTGAGGCGTTTGGCATTAGCGATTTGCCAGAAGATAAACAAGCGCAAGTTCTCGCGAGAGCGGGAGAACTTTTAATCAAGCGACTTTTTTTGAAAGTTGCCGATATTCTTTCTCCTGAAGATAGAAATAGTTTTGATCAAATGCTTGGGCAAGAACCTCCGGTATCTGAAGATCAAGTTTCTTCTTTTCTTACCGCAAAAGTGCCAAATATTGAAAATTTGTTGAGGGAAGAAATTAATGAGTTTGCCAGCGAGTTCAGAATGTAAAATTGTCTGAACTATGATTCTGACTGGTTTGAGCAATTGGCATGACAAATAACGACAAGTAATATATTATCATTTTAGTATTTATCGTTTGGACAATGTTGGACTTTTTGACTGTGTAGAGGTATTATTGATGTATGAGCATTAATAGTAGGTTGAAAAGCCTGTTTTCGCGCAATAAAGCTGTTTCGGCGGCTGTTTTTTGTGGTTTAGCGATTAACTTGACAGATTGGATTATTATAGCGAAGAATGAAGTATCCGCGAATATTCCCATCCCATTGCACTACAACGCTTATTACGGAGTTGATTATTTGGGAGATTATAAGAAGATTTTTGTTATTCCAGCGGTTGGGTTAATAATAATTTTTGCTAATATAATTTTAAGTTTTTTGTTAGCCAAAAAATGTAAATTCGCGTCGCAACTGTTAATTTTTATTATTCCTTTTATACAAATTTTATTAATGGTTGCTACTATATCAATAGTTTTGTTTAATTTGTAATGTACCCAAATTCACATCCAGAAAAATTAAAAGATAGATTTTTGCAGAGAATTTTTGAGATACTACCGGGCGCGATAACTTGGGTGACTTTA
>CAZUBR010000087.1:0-2203 GCA_964618965.1 uncultured Candidatus Saccharibacteria bacterium
TTTCTATAATGCTTGCTAAACCATTGTCTATTAATTGTTCTGTCAAACACCCAGAGATATTGAGGGTGATTTTTGCTTTTGGATTTTTTTCTAACGTTGAAAGAATATATTCATAGCTTTCCTTCGCGATCCATTTCAAAACTTCCTTATCTTGATAAGGCGGTTGATATATATGTAAAAAATTGATCCACGATAAGCTCATAAAGTTTTTCCATTTCCAAATATCTCTTTCTTTCTCTTGATCGCCTTATTGTATATTCTTGTGTAATTCTCCGCTGGAATTTTCCAAGAAAAAGTTTCTTTCATGCCTCTTTTGGCAATGGACTTCCATGTGTCTCTGAATCTATAACAGGAGACGGCTTTAATTATCGTGGCGAACAAATCCATTTTGTCATATCTCGTGAAAGTAAATCCATTCCCAGTTTTCTTTTGAATATCAATTTCCTTAATAGTATCGGTTAGCCCGCCCGTTTTTCTGACGATTGGGACGGAGCCATAACGTAAGCTAATTAACTGTCCTAGTCCGCATGGTTCAAATCGTGATGGCATCAAAAACATATCCGATCCAGCGTAAATCCTGCTTGCTATCTCGGTGCTAAATTCCAAATGAACTCCGTATTTTTCAGGATATTCTTTCTGCGCTCGGCGGAAGTATTTGTAATACTTTTTGTTTCCTTCGCCGACAAGAACAATTTGCAAATTTTGGCGCGCCAAAATGTCCAATAGAGGGTAAAGCAAATCAAACCCCTTTTGTTCGGTAATTCTCGCGGCAATGCCAATGATTGGAATATCGGGGTTCTGCGTAAGCCCGAATTCTTTTTGCAGGGCCTTTTTATTGAGAGCTTTTTTGTCCCAAGAGCGAGCGTCGTAGTTTACGTTAATGTCCTTATCCAAAGCGGGATTGAAAATTTTGTAGTCAACTCCATTTAATACCCCAAAAAGTTTATACTTTTTATCTTTAAGAAGTCTGTGTAATCCCGCGCCATGATCTTTAGTGAGAATTTCTTTCGCGTAGTTCTCACTTACCGTGTTGATAATTTCAGAATGAATTATACCCTTTTTCATGAAATTTATTGATGCTATTCCTTTCTCGTCTGAAAACTCCGGCAGTTTTGAATTTCCGTGATAATATGGGGAATTATGGTCAAATAGCGGAGAATTCCCCTGTTGAAAAGCTAAATTGTGAATAGTATAAACAGAAGCGGTTTTTTTAAACATTGGGTGATGGAGAAACTTTGTTCGCAAGAGATATGGGACAAGTCCGGTTGTCCAATCGTTGCAGTGAATAATGTCTGGTTTCCAATCTAAAAGCTCCACAACCTTAAAAACGGCAAAATTAAAAAACATAAATCGTTTGTTTTCATCCTCATAGCTATAAACCTTTTTACGACCTCCAAAAAAATTGTATTTATCAACGAAATAAACGGGCAGATCTTTCAGCATATCAGCTTTTTTAATTCCAAATCGTTCTGTTTGTCCATCAACAGGAGTTTCTATGTTTTCCCAAGCCACTTCTAACTTAAATCTTTTTTCATTTATGCATCCATGCCTAGGCATTATAACTTTTACATCATGTCCCATTTCGCGCAACGCTTTTGGCAAAGATCCGGAAACATCGGCAAGACCGCCCGCCTTGGCGAATGGGGCAACCTCTGTTGATAGAAATAATATTTTTAGTGGTTTCATGGTTTTATCTTACGCGTCTTTCCGCGCATAAAGCGACAGCTAACGCGTCCGCGGCATCATCAGACTTTGGCAATTTTTCCATTTTAAGAATAGTTTGAACCATTTTTTGAACTTGTTTTTTTTCGGCTTTGCCATATCCGGTGACGGACTGTTTAACTTGAAGCGGCGTAAATTCAAATACAGGGATTTTAGCGTTTTTAAGAGTTAAAAGTATCACTCCTCGCGCGTGTCCTACTGAAATCGCGGTTTTGGCGTTCTTAAAGAAGAATAACTGTTCAACGGCCGAATAACGAGGTTTAAATTTCTTAATAATCGTTTTTAACTTTTTATGAATAATTTCCAGTCTTTCGGATAAATCAGTTTCCTCTCCTATCTCTAAGCATTCATGCCAAATGTATTCAGGATTGGACTTTATTTTTTTAATAATTCCGATGCCAATACGCGTGGTGCCGGGATCAATGCCTAAAATTATCATATAATTTTAAGTTTTAAATAAAACATTAAATATCTTAATATT
>CAZUBR010000088.1:0-2152 GCA_964618965.1 uncultured Candidatus Saccharibacteria bacterium
TTATAACATCTTGATAAATCCAGATTACATTTAATACCTCGTATCGGATAGCTATTTACCCACAAATTTTCCATAAAATATAAACGAGTTTTCCACCGATTAACTTTTGCAAAAAGATGATTGAAAAACGCTTAAAAGCGTTTTTCCACAGATTTCAGTTCCTCTACTACTACGACTATATTTAATATAAGAAATTTTAAACACTAAGTAGAAAAATATGCGAATAGAATGTTTACGAGAATTAATTTTAGAAAAAACCTCTCTTTTACAAGGAGCGGTTGGGAAAAATTTATCTCTTCCAATTTTGAATAATATTTTAATTAAAGTAGAAAACGGAAGAATTAAACTTGCCACAACCGATCTTGAAATAGGAATGATTGCATGGGTTGGTGGAAAAGTAGAAGAGAGCGGAGAAATAACCGTTCCCGCTAAATTTTTAGTAAATATCCTCAATAATATCTCATCAGAAAAGATTATCCTAAAAAGTAACGGCGATAGCTTAATAATTAAGGGAGATACTTCAAAGATTGTGTTAAAAGGAATAGACGGAAAAGAATTTCCAATTATTCCGTCAATTCAAGATGGAATAGAATTGAAACTACCCGCCAGAAAAGTTAAGCAAGCGATAATTAAAACTCTTTTTTCTGTCTCATTAAATGAAACGAGGCCAGAACTTGCAGGTATTCTTATGGATATAAATGGGAAAAACGTTAATTTTGTCGGAACGGATAGCATCCGTTTATCAAAGTTTTCGCTTGAAGCGGAACAATCTTCCATTGATTCCATGGAAGTAATAATTCCAGCTAAAACTATGAGTGAAGTTCTGAAAGGAATCGGAAATTATGATGGGGAAATTATATGCAAAATTTCAGAAAATCAAATATTATTCAGTTTTAATAATATATCTATAATTTCCAGGATAATTGAAGGAAAATATCCTCCATACAATCAAGTCATTCCAAATAATTTCAAAACAAAAATAGTTATTAATAATAAAGAATTTACAAAAGCGTTAAAAATGGCTGGTATTTTTGCGACAAATAGAGCTTCAGAAATGACTATTAAACAAAAAGATGACGGAAAAATAGAAATTAGTTCATCCGCTCAAGATCTTGGTGAAAATTCGTCAGTTGTCAGCGCGGACATTCAGGGGGATAAAATAGATAATCTTACTTTTAATTTCAGATATTTATCGGAAGGAGTCGCTGTTATTGATAATGAAAAAGTTAGATTTTCCGTGAGCGGAAATAAAAGTCCGGTTGTCGTTGATTCAGAAGATGATAAAAATTTTCTTTATTTAATGTGCAGTATTTAGAGATTGAATAGATGTTAAAAGATATTAAAAGTAATTTTGATGATTTTACTAGAAGACATAATATTAAAAACGGAGTCGCGTCTTCAAAAGTGTGTGAGACGGCGCGGGAAGTCATGAGAACTGTTTTTAGCGATGATGGTAGTGTCGGACGGTATAAAATAATTTCTTTTAGAAACGGCGTCCTGAATGTTTCCGTAAAAAATTCGGTTTTGTCTCAAGAATTAAAATTCAGAGAGAAACAAATTATTGGGTTGGTAGAGAATAAAGTTGAAGGAGTGAAAATAAAGAGGGTAAAAATTGATTATCAATAGTGGCACTCAAAACTCAACCTTCAACACACTGCTGTCAACAATTTTTCCCTGAGATAATAACGCTTGCGAGTAGAAATAATAGGTTCCAGAATTTAGCGCTTGAGGAATTCTAACCGTGTAATATTTTTTGAATTCATCGTTAGAAGATAAATTCGGAATAGAGGATGAACTTATAATTTCTTTGGTTTGATTATTTATTAAACGAACGGCAAAAATTTCATCAGTGTTAATAATATTGTCAGATGAAACCGTGATGCTCGCGTCTAATGGAAATGTAATTTCTCGCGGGAAGGATAAAGACACGGAAAAGTTTTGTTGGTTGATTTGATTGTCCGCGGATCCGGAATTTGAAACATTTATTTCAATTTCATCTTCATCCGAATTGTAAACCGTGTCAAAAATCACGGTTTTTATGGTATGTAATCCATTTAGCGTTGAAGAAGGGATTTGGATTTCAGAAGAAAGGGGAAAGGTTGATGCTGATTGGATCAATTGTCCATCTAAAAATATATTAATCTCCCTTGGC
>CAZUBR010000089.1:0-2114 GCA_964618965.1 uncultured Candidatus Saccharibacteria bacterium
GAACTACTTCAACGCATTTGCCTTTATACTCCAAATTTCTCTCTTTATCAATAACTGATTTATAAACGGACCCCGTTGTCATATAATTTGCGGCAAGGATATTTTGATTTAAAAATCTTTCATAATTCCCAAGATCTTGATCGCATTCCATTCCATCATGGGTCACAAAAACCTCTCCGTGTTCCACGGGATTCATTGTTCCGGCATCAACATTTATATATGGATCAATCTTTATTGCCGTAACCTTGTATCCTTTGCTCTGTAAAATTTTCGCGATGGAAGCAACGGCCACCCCCTTCCCCACTCCAGACATTACTCCGCCACTCACAAAGATGTATTTTGTCACTCTTTTTTTTTCTCCACTATAATTTTTATTCGCGCCTCCAGTCCGTGTTCAAACGCTACTGAAACTTCGTATTCTCCTAATGTTTTAATAGGGTTATTAATTTTAATCTGTCTTTTATTAATTTTAATTCCGCTGTGTTTCACGACATCCACAATGTCTTTTTCGGAAACAGAACCAAACAATTTCTCGTTTTCCTCATTGGCTTTAGCCTTTATCACAAATTCCATTCCATCCAAATCATTTACGGATTCTTCAATATTTTCTAGAACTTTGTTGGTCTTTTTTGTTCTCAATTCTTTTTGAAATTCCAATGCCCTTTCCGCTTCTGGAGTCGCGAGAACAGCAAGCTGTTTAGGAAAAAGCATGTTCCTCGCGTATCCGTCAGCAACATTTTTTATATCTCCCGCTTTCCCTATTTTAGAAACATTTTTTGTTAGTATTACCTTCATATAATTCCACTATAACTAATTAAATTTTTCATCGCAAGTCTTTTCGCGACAGTTCTTTTACGGTCTCTTCCGCGACGGATAATTGAGGATCTTCACCCGCGTTATACTGCTCAAGAGTCAACTCTACTTCTATGTCTGGTTTCAGTCCTTCTTTATTGATACACATGCCCGATGGAGTCAACCATTTCGCGACTGTTACCTTCAAACTGCTTCCTCCTTTCAGATTTTCCAATTCCTGCACGGATCCTTTTCCATATGTTTTTTGCCCAACTAATAAAATTCCGTTGTGATCTCTCAAAGCTCCCGCGACGATTTCAGACGCGCTCGCGCTTCCTTCGTTCACCAAAATAACCGATGGATAATCCTTAAGAATGTTTCCTCCAGATGATTTATGCTCTTTTCTTTCTCCATTGGCATACTCTTCAATTAAAACAACCTTCCCCTTGTCAACAAACTGACTGCTAATTTCTGTCGCTACTTCAAGATATCCCCCCGGATTATTTCGCAAATCTAGAATCAAACCTGACATCTCTTGTTGAATAGCCTCATTGATCGCCTTCTTAAATTCCCTGTCCGCATCCGCGCTAAACTGGTAAAAATGAATTAACGCTATATTATCTTCCAACATCTCCCATCTCAAACTGGGAACGTCTATCGTTCCCCTCGTAATAGAAATTTCTTCAGAATTGTCAGCCCCTTTATGAATGACCGTGAGCGTTACTTCCGTCTCTTTTGGCCCTCTGATCATATCAACAATTTTATCTATTGGTAAATCAATAACTACGGTATCATCTACCTTCAAAATTCTATCTCCCGACATCACTCCAGCTTTTTCAGCGGGCGTTTCCGCGAGTGGCGCGATGATTACTGGAAAATTTTCTCTAATCCCAATTTCCGCTCCTATTCCCTCAAAACTACCTGAGATATCCGTTGTAAACTTCTCCGTTTCTTGAGGATTCATAAAAGTAGTGTATGGATCGTCCAAGGCCTCCACCATGCCTGCCGTGGCGCCATAAACCATATCCTGCGCGTTCAAGGACTCCTTACCGGCGAATTTCTTCTCTACCGCTTTCCACGTATCCCAAAACAAACTAAAATCCACGCCATCTGGTTTGTTCGTTTCCTGATTGATAACGGAAGAAACGTTGCTAAACGCGTCAATAATCCCGCTTCTCCCCAACCAAAAACCAGTCGCGAATGTAATCAACGCGATCATGAATATAAAGTATGATTTTACAAAATGTTTTAGCGTTTTCATAATTAGTAGTATAGCAAAAATTTTATAAATAATCTATCGGTTCTTTCCTAAACTTATATTT
>CAZUBR010000090.1:0-1996 GCA_964618965.1 uncultured Candidatus Saccharibacteria bacterium
TTTGGTTCTTTCGCTCAAGTTGTAACGTGTCCAACATGCGAGGGATCGGGAGAAGTATCTGACAAAAAATGTTCTAAATGCAAGGGCGCGGGGCATGTTAAGGAATATGAAAATATAACGATAGAAATTCCGCCCGGTGTTGAAAACGAAGAAACTTTGGTCGTTCGCGGGAAAGGCGAAGCGGGAGGAAAAAATGGCATTGACGGAGATTTATATATCAATTTGCGCGTAAAATCGCATCCAGATTTTAAGCGTGAAGGATTAAACGTTTTTTATAAACTGCCGATTAGTTTTTCCGCGGCGGCTTTGGGATCAAAAGCGGAAGTCCCTACCGTTGATGGGAAAGTTGAAATGAAAATCGCTCCCGGAACTCAATCGGGGACAATTTTGCGTTTGCAAGGAAAGGGACTTCCGCAACATTATGGTGGCCGCCGCGGTGACCAGTTTGTTGAAATTCAAGTTATAACGCCGAAGAAATTATCGCGGAAAGCGAAAAAGCTGTTGGAGGAGTTGGAAGAGGCGCTGTGATCAATCAATGATGGCGACATCAGTCGCGCGCGCGGTTTTGGCTAAAAGTTTTGTTTGCGGATTTTCGGCGTATATGTTAAAATAAAACCATAATTAATAACGGAAACAATATGTTAAAAAGAATCAAACAATTTTTGGGAATTATTTTTATTGTATTTTGCGTGGCCTTGCTATCCGTTGCCCTTCCTTCCATCTGGGGAATTTTAAGCAATGAAGCGGCAAAAGACGCGACAATAAAAATATTTTATACATTTGGAGCGGTTGCCGTTATTTCTCTGGTAATTTTGTTGATTGTTAAAATTACTGGTGAAAAATAGATTATTATAGATTATTTTGGTAAAAATAAATATAAATGGATCAAATTTTAAGCGTGACGCAAAGTTTAGCGGGAAAAGGATTGGTTTTTTTAGGGACGATTAGCGCTAGTTTGGGGAGAATGAATTGGACATCTCCTTCGTGGGATCTGTTTTTAATAATACTGCTAATTGTGGCAGTTTTTTTATATGGGATAACATTGGGAAGAGGAAGAATTATGGTGGTTATCACAAGCATTTACATGTCCGCTTTAGTTGCTATATTTTTTCCATGGAATATATCTTGGAACGCGCTAAAGAATGTTCCGACAAAAGTCGCGGTTTTCATTTTTTGTTTTTTATTTTTATTTGTCACGTTAACGCGTTCCGGACTTGCTTCTATTTTTAGAGCGTCAACAGAGGGATCATGGATTGAAACTATGATTTTTAGCGTGTTTCAGATTGGGCTTATTACCACTATTATAATGTCATTTTTTTCTCAGGAAATGCTTGTTAATTCATTTCCAATAATGAGCGTGATTTTTTCTGGATCTATCGCGCGTTTTGTTTGGGTTATTCTGCCGATTTTGGGGTTGATCTTTACAAAAAAGAAAAGAGAATATAAAACTTATATGTAAAAAAAGTAAATATCTATGAGTAAACCTTATATAAAGCCGCTGGTTTTAGTCGTTGTTTTCGGCGTATCAATTTTATGCGCTTTGTATTTTACTGGAAAATACGATGAGAACACGCAGAAAAAAATGTTGCAATACGCGGAAGATAGTTATCAGATGACATACCGCGCGAGATTCAAGTTAGATAAAGGAGGAGCGGATTCTCCGGAAGAAGCATACGAGGCATTCAAGCAAGCGATGCTTGAAGAAGATTTAGATAAAGCATTGTCTTTTGTTTTTGTGATAGAAAGGGCTGAAAACGAATATTATATTCGTGAATATTTGAAAGAAGGAGAGACTTATGCGAGTATTGTGGCGATGTTGCCGGATAATATAGATAAAGATGGCGAGTATGATTGTTCTGATTATTTCTGTGCCTGCAAGAAAACTGCTTATTATGAGGGCGCGTATGAAGAAAATGGTAGGATTATGTCAGACAGAATAACATTTGTTCAAACGTTTAATGATAAATGGCAGATTAAGAGTTTTTAGGTAAAACAA
>CAZUBR010000091.1:0-1922 GCA_964618965.1 uncultured Candidatus Saccharibacteria bacterium
GTCAGACGCTCTCCTTCCACCATTGCTTGAGTGATAATTTTTTGATTTTTATTTTGATACATGTTTCACGCCCTCCCGCACGTTTTTATTATAGCAAATTTTGTCTTTTTTAACAAAAGAAGTTATCCACTGAAAAACGGACTCGCGCTGGCGAATCCGTTTAATTGTGACCTTATGCTTTCGTCTCAAAAAGTTAAGCGGAAACAGGTCTCGAAATTTCCGCTTTTTGTTTTTATAAAAAGCGCGCGCTCTGAATTTATGATATAATGAAACTAGAATTTAAAAATTAAAAATTAACAAACATTATATGCGGAAAATAAAAGAGTTTATAGGAAAACACGCGAACATTGTCGCGGGATTGCTCTTAATTTTAATGTGCGTTCTCGCGATCGGAAGCATGCGAAGTGAAAACGCGATCGTTGATGAGATCGCTCACATCCCCGCGGGATATTCATATTTGAGATATGGGGATTACAGATTAAATCCAGAACATCCGCCCCTATTAAAAGATTTAGCGGCTGTTCCTCTTTTATTCATCAGAGATTTGAAATTTCCGACAGAACTTTTCGCGTGGAAAGACGATGTGAATGGACAATGGGAATCAGGTTGGCACTTTATTTACCATATCGGAAACGACGCTAATCAAGTAGTTTTCTGGTCTAGAATCCCGATGGTTTTGATTATGTTGCTATTAGGGTTTTTCTTGTTCAAAGCGTCCAAAGAATGGTTTGGAGACAAAGCGGCTTTAATCGCTCTCGCTCTCTATGCCCTGTCGCCTAACATTATCGCTCATGGGAAATTTGTCACAACGGATGTCGGAGTCGCGGCTTTTATTTTTATTGCGGTTTATTATTTTATCAAATGGCTCAAAAATCCTAGATGGATAAACATTTGCAAAGCAAGTATCGCGCTGGCGTTAGCTCAACTCGCGAAATTTTCCGCGGTTTTGATTATTCCTCTCTTTATCGTATCCGCGTTGATTTACGCGATAAGTTTGTGGTTCAAATCTAACAGATCGTTAAAAACATGG
Source organism: uncultured Candidatus Saccharibacteria bacterium (assembly GCA_964618965.1). Taxonomy (GTDB): domain Bacteria; phylum Patescibacteriota; class Minisyncoccia; order CAYZDR01; family CAYZDR01; genus CAYZDR01. The sequence goes on from CAZUBR010000091.1 coordinate 1,031, forward strand.
ATAAAATTAAAACTAAAATACGGCGGAGGTCTCCTGCTAATTTTTGTTTTCGCTTTTATCCTAATCGGACTATTCTACTGGCCACACGTTAAAAATATGCCCGTGGATAAAATTCACGCTCAAATTGAAGTTGGGTTGCCTTCGGAAAAAGTTATCACTATAAAAAATGTTTTGGATAAAATGGCTGATATCCCCGCTCTCCGCCCGCACGCTTATTATTTAACGGGATTCGCGATGGTAGTGGGACGAGTCGCGGGTGGCAACACCACTTTTTTCTTGGGAGAAGTCACGAATCAGAGCTTCAGGTTATATTTTCCCGTTGTTTATCTCGCGAAAACTCCAATCGCGACAATTATTCTTGTTTTAACAGCGCTCGTTATGGCATTATTTTCCACGCTCAAAGCAATTTCATTAAGTCCTAAAAAATTGCTTTACGATCTGACAAAATATTGCATTGATCATATTACGGAAATAACGCTTTTATTATTTATCGTAATTTACTCGTACACAAGCATCACCGGGAATCTCAACATTGGTTTTCGTCATCTTATTCCCATGTTGCCAATGATCTTCACGTTGACGGGATATGAAATAGCAAAATTATTGAAAGTTCAATGTAAATTGTTCGGCTTTTTATTGACTGTATTATTTATCTGGTTGGCGGGAGCGACTATTCTGTCGTATCCGCACTATGTCGCTTACTTCAATGAGGCGGTTGGCGGACCAAAAAACGGCTACAAAATTGTAACCGATTCAAACGTTGACTGGGGGCAAGATTTACGGCATCTAGTCGCGTGGGTTAAGGAAAATAATATAGAGAATATAAAAGTGGACTATTTCGGAGGCGGATGCACTAAATACTATTTCTGCGACAGAATAATCGGTTCAAAAG
>CAZUBR010000092.1:0-1905 GCA_964618965.1 uncultured Candidatus Saccharibacteria bacterium
ATTCTAATAGTTCCGCGACATTTTTTAATTTTTCACTTTGCATAGTCATTTCTTAATACTTAACACCGCTCCGCGGGATAATCAGCCTTTTGACTGACTTTATTTTTTATTTTCTTTTTCCCAAAATGATCTCTTCCGCGATATTTCTCGGAACTTCCATGTAATTGGAGAATTCCATTGACTGAGACGCTCGCCCTTGAGTAAGAGATCTTAGAGTTGTCGTATATCCAAACATTGAAGACAAAGGAACTTTCGCGGATATGGACTTGATTCCATTCGGCAAATCCGTAATCCCTTCAATCTGCCCACGCTTGGAGTTTAAATCTCCAACCACATCTCCCATAAAATTTTCGGGAGTTATCACTTCAACTTTCATGATTGGCTCAATAATATATGGCTGGGCCTTTTGAGCGGCCGCTTTGAATGCCATTGAAGCCGCTATTTTGAATGCCGCTTCCGAAGAGTCCACGTCATGAAACGATCCATCATAAACGGAAGCCTTAACATCAACAACTTGATATCCCGCTTGAATTCCTTTTGTCAGCGCTTCTAGAAAACCTTTCTTAATCGCGGGAATAAATTCTTGCGGGATAACTCCGCCTTTGATTTCGTTCGCGAACTCCACTCCTTTACCTTCTTCAGATGGCTCAACTCGCAACCATACGTGTCCGTACTGTCCTCGTCCTCCAGATTGTTTTATATATTTTCCTTCCGCTTCAGCCATTATCTTAATCGTTTCTTTAAACGCGACTTGCGGTTGACCAACATTAGCCTCAACGTTAAACTCTCTTTTCATTCTATCAACGAGAATGTCTAAATGCAACTCTCCCATTCCAGAAATAATAGTTTCTCCGGTTTCTTCATCCGTTCTTATTCTAAAAGTCGGATCTTCCTCTGAAAGCTTTCTAAGAGCAATCCCCATTCTTTCTTGGTCCGCTTTGGTCTTTGGTTCAATTTTAATCGCGATGACCGGTTCTGGAAACGTAATTCTTTCTAAAATGATAGGATTACCCGCGTCACACAAGGTATCCCCGGTCGTTGTATTTTTTAATCCTACGATAGCCGCGATATCTCCAGCATAGACCTGTTCTATTTCTTCTCTTTTATTAGCGTGCATTTTTAATATTCTTCCAACTCGTTCTTTGTTCCCGTTTGTTGAATTCAAAATATATGTCCCCGCTTTCAAAACTCCGGAATAAACCCTAAAGAAAGTAAGCTGACCGGCAAAAGGATCTGTTGCCACTTTGAAAGCAAGCGCGGAAAACGGTTCATCATCGCTTGTTTGCCTCGTAATTTTTTTGTTTTCGTCTTTCGCGTCCATTCCTTCCACGGGAGGAATATCCAATGGAGATGGAAGAAAATCTATCACTCCGTCCAATAAAGTTTGCGCGCCCTTATTTTTTAAGGCTGTTCCGCAAAGGACAGGAACGATTTCGTTCGCTAATGTTGCTCTTCTAATTCCCGCTCGCAATTCTTCTTCGTTAATTTTTTGCCCTTCTAAAAATTTTTCCATTAGAATTTCATCTGACCCAGAAACTTTTTCAACAAGCTTTTCCCTCATTACCTTTGTTTGTTCCGTTAAATCAGCCGGGATTTCTCCCTCCTCAACTTTTTCACCAAATTCTCCTGAAAAACGAATAGCTTTCATTCTAATCAGATCCACAACTCCTTCAAAACTGTCTTCTATGCCAATCGGCATTTGGACAGCAATAGCATTCGGAGTAAGTCGCTGAATTATGGAATCAAAACTTCTCTCAAAGCTCGCTCCGGTCCTGTCTAATTTATTTATAAAACAGATTCTTGGAACTTTGTACTTATCCGCTTGTCTCCACACGGTTTCAGATTGCGGTTCCACGCCCGCTACGCCATCAAGAACAACAACTCCGCCATCAAGAACCCTTAAAC
>CAZUBR010000093.1:0-1893 GCA_964618965.1 uncultured Candidatus Saccharibacteria bacterium
ACATAGATGAATTAACGGTATTGATTGAAGACGTAAAAATAACTTTTCTGAAATATCCATTTCCCGTATTACGCGAATTTGTCAATTTTGACGGATTGAATTTATTAGACATTAAAGAAATATCCGCTACTAAAGCATATTCTATAGGTGGAAGGGGAGCATTGAAAGATTATGTAGATCTATATTTTGTAATTTCTCAAAAGAGATCAACGCTTGTAGAAATAATAGAACTTTCCGAGAAGAAATATAAAGATATTTTTAATTCACGTCTTTTTCTTGAACAATTAATTGATGTAAAAAATGTTGAAGATATTGTTATTATGTTTTTGAAAGAAAAAGTAAACAAAAAACAATTAGAACTTTTTTTTGAAAAGGAAGTTGGGAAATTAAAGTTAACGTAAGATAAAGAACCTGATTAAAAAATCCGAAGAAATATGATCTTGCCCACCACAAATAAAGAAGAACAGTTACTGCGCGTCGGACATAAATTTATCGCGGGCGTTGATGAAGTGGGAAGAGGACCGTTGGCAGGACCAGTAATCGCTGGATGCGTTGTATTTGATTGGGGAGATATAAATAATGTTAACACTAAACCGCAGGAAGAATTTCAAATGACAAATGACAAATTTAAAAACAAACCCCAATATCAAATTTCAAATGTCAAAACGACGACGGACGAGGAGAGTTTCAAGTTTCAAGTTGCGAGTCCCAAGAATTTAATAAGGGATTCAAAATTGCTTTCTGAAAAACAACGGTGGGAGGCATATAAATGGATTCTTAAAAACGCGCTGGCGTGGGGAATTGGGATCGTTTCGCATAGAGAAATTGATGAAATGGGAATTAGAACGGCAAGTTTGTTGGCTATGGAAAAAGCCGTTCAAGAAATGTCGCGAGTCCCAGACATTATTTTAATTGATGGAAGAGACATCATGAATCCAAGCGGAATTGATATTTATCAAGAAGCGATTGTCAAAGGAGATCGCGATATATTTTCAATAGCCGCCGCGTCAATTATCGCGAAAGTTACGCGTGATGAAATTATGAAAAAAATTGATAAAAGGTTTCCGCGATATGATTTCGCGAAACATAAAGGGTATGGGACAATGGAGCATAGAAGACTTATTGAAAAGTATGGATTGTGCGAGATGCACCGGAAAAGCTTCCATGTTAAAACAAAAGGTTGTCAAAGTTAGTATTATTTGGTATGATAATTCCGCGAGTAAATTAAACCGTAAATTAAATCGTATGCCACATCCGAAAAAAAGGACAAGCAAGACAAAAAAGAATATGAGGAGATCTCATCATTCATTGAAGGCAACCCAAACTGTCGTGTGTCCAAAATGCGAAGCTGATATTTTACCGCACAGAGCGTGTCCGAAGTGCGGATATTATAAGATTAAAAAAGTGTCAGAAATAAAAAAGTAGAACGCGCGTATTGGGTCGTCCTTAAGCGCGTGAATTCTAAATGAAAGTGCAATAATTTTTTAATAATCAAATATGGCAAGTCGCCATCTATCCAGATCAATTGCTCTTCAAACTTTGTATGAATGGGACTTCAGGAAGAGAAATAGAGATGACCTTGAAAAGGTTATGAACTACAATGTTCAAGAATTTGGGCCAGGAATGAGCGATAAAGAGTTTGTGGTAGGGTTGGTTAATGGAGTGATTGATAATCAAGAAAAAATTGATAAACTGATAGAGAAGTGCGCTCCAGAATGGCCGATTGAGCAGATTACTGTTGTGGATAGGAATGTTTTGCGATTGGGAATATGCGAGTTATTATTTGGAAATTATGAAGAAGTGCCTCCGAAAGTCGCGATTAACGAGGCGATTGAATTAGCAAAAACGTTCGGCGGGGAATCCAGCGGGCGTTTTATTAATGGAGTTCTAGGA
>CAZUBR010000094.1:0-1872 GCA_964618965.1 uncultured Candidatus Saccharibacteria bacterium
TCTTCCTTCTGGAGAACCAGAAAAATCAACTCTTCCAACCCCTAAAAGAGCAGTCTTTTTATCCAAAAATTTAGGCGTATCTAAAAAATTATCAACATGATTGTCAGCATTTTCGCGATTTACGATATTCGCGGTAATGTCAGTGAATCTCAAAGAAGAAAATAGTGTTATCAATTTTTCAGAAGAAGCAAAATTGTCCACGCACGACAAAACAACAAAAACACAAACTAATGTCGTGAAAAATATAGTAATTTTTTTCTTCATAGTATTTTTGTTGACATATCAATACAACAATAGGGCTTAAAATTTTAAGCCCCTAGATCCGCGAACATCTGTTTTGCATCCGTGTCCATCTGTTCTATATCTACCCGATAACTTTAATTTTCTTTGTTTTAACTTTTTCCGCTTTCGGTAAACGAATTGTTAGAATCCCATTTTTTAATTCCGCTTCAGCTCTTTCAGCCTCTACGTCAACAGGAAGGATAATAGATCTAGAGAAAGATCCCCAATAGCATTCCTGATAATAATAATCTTTGGTTTCCACTTCTTGCTTATCTGTTCTTTTCCCCTTGATTGTAACCATATCATTGGTAATATTCACGTCAAGATTATCTGCCGTAACTCCCGCTATTGTGGACTTTATAACAATATCAGAGTCAGTTTGGTAAACATCCACGGTTAATTGTCCTTCAGATTCTTCCTGCCAAACAGGCTCCTGCTCTTCTTTTTCCTCAATGCTAATAGGATCGTTATTTCCCATCGCGTTTGAACCTAAATTTTCATTTTCAACAATAACATTCTCTGTTTCTCTTGGAGTAGATGACCCTGTAATTTTATCTAAAAACGATTTTTTTTGTTTCATAATATTTTAATTTAATGATTATAATTTTTTATATCTTAAAACACATTATTTTTTATTAGCGCTCATTCATCTTATTTTTCATTATACATCAAAAGTTATATTATTTGCAAATGTTTTTTCTTTTATATGTTTGAAAGCTATGGAAAGCGTAATAATTGAAACTAACAATAAGACTATTACTCCCGCCATTGACGATCGCGTATTCGTTACTATTAAAAAATTGTATGATCCATGCAGGAGAATCGCCGAGATAATACCAGCGCATTTATACTTAAAAGCTTTTCCGGTCTTTCTTATCCCGGGAAGAAGTTGATTCTGTTGCATCTCCCATCTCTTAATTTTTCCTATAAAGTATCCCATAAATCCTCCCGCGATGGCATGAAGCAAAATTGCTGAAAAAAACCTCATTATCGCGGTAATAAAGGCGGTATTAGGATGAGACATAAAAACAAAAAGAATATTCTCCGCTGACGCGAATCCCAACGCTACCGTGATAGAATAGATCATCGCGTCAATCGGTTCATCAAAATCCTTATGATTCAAAACTTCAGATCTAATAACGCAATATTTAGCCAATTCTTCCACCGTAGCGGTGATAAAAAAAACAGCTATAAGATTAGATATAAGGATATTCGCGAAAATAATATTTTGGAACAAAGAGAATCCCGTGCCTATTGAGCAAGAATATCCAAGAACGCAATTAAAAAATATCTCTATTACGACAGCGGGAATCGTAGCCAACATTCCCCATAGAAAGACTTGAAAAAGTTTTCCTTTTGGTTCTGGATTCTGTTTATCTTTTTGTAAAAAATAGAGCAACCAAACAATGCCTGGGGTGATTCCCATGATAATATATGGTAGCCAAAGTTTCGGAGGAATGGTCATAATCAATAATCAACGCGCGATTAACAATTATTAATTAAGATAATAATGTTAATTGCTCTTTTGTTTTTTTAATTTTGTCTTGAGTTGATGTTAATTTTTGTTTTCTTTCTTTCATGACTTTTTCA
>CAZUBR010000095.1:0-1852 GCA_964618965.1 uncultured Candidatus Saccharibacteria bacterium
GATGTATGGGGGGCGATAGCTCTTGTTTTGTTTGTTGCCATACCTTTGCCGGGAACAGGAGCGTGGAGCGGGGCATTGGCGGCGTCTGTTTTCGGTATCAAATTTAAGAGAGCGTTGCCATTAATTACATTAGGACTAATAATGGCGGGAATTATTGTTACAATCTTAACCATGGGAATTCAAGCATTTATATGAAAAAAATTATTATCGCTAATTGGAAAATGAATCCGCGGAGCCGACAAGACGCGATGAATCTCGCGAGCGCTATAAAGTTTGGAATTGAAACGCGGAGTGTTGAAATAGTTTTGTGTCCTCCTTTCGTGTTTATGGAAAAAGTTAAACAAATCTTAAATCAAAGTGAAATCTTGCTCGGCGCGCAAAATGTTTTTCATGAAATTAAAGGAACATTCACGGGCGAAATTTCAGTTCCAATGTTGAAAGATTCGGGATGCGAATATGTTATTTTAGGTCATTCCGAAAGAAAACGATATTTTCACGAATCATTTGAGGATATAAATAAAAAAATTATTGCCGTCCTTAAATCGGACATGATTCCAGCGGTTTGTTTGGGAGACGATTCTATTATCGCTAAAAGCGATAAATTGGATGGCATAGAAGAACAGTTAGGAATTATTTCGCGAAATGTTCCGAAAGAGAAACTTAATAAAATTATTTTTGTCTATGAACCCGCGTGGGCGATCAGCGACGGTAAAATCCCATCCGATATTTTACCCGATTCCAATGATGTTTTAAGCGCGAAACTTTTAATACAAAAATTTCTCGCTTCAGTGATCGGAAAGAAAAAAGCGTCTACGACGAGGATTATTTACGGGGGTAGCGTAAATACTAAAAATGTTAAAAATTATGTCGGAAAAAATTTGATGGACGGAGTATTGATAGGGGGAACATCTTTGCGCGCGAAAGAATTTATCAAAATAATTAATATCGTGGAGAATATAAAATGTTAGCAAACGCCAAAGAATTAATTAGTCGCGCGCAAAAAGAGAATTATGCCCTGGGAGCTTTTAACACGTGCAATCTTGAAATCACCCAAGCTATTATCAGAGCGGCGGAATTTCAAAAATCTCCAGCGGTGATTCAAGTGAGCGAAACGTCTATTAAATATGCCGGGTTCAAAACGATTGTTAAAATGGTACGAACATTAATTGATTCTTCAAATGTTCCGTTGGTATTGCACTTAGATCATGGCAGAAGTTATGAGATAGCTGTTTTATGCGTTGAAGCGGGGTTTTCTTCAATTCAAATTGATGGATCAAATTTGTCTTTCGCTGAAAATATAAAATTAATGAAAAAAGTCGTTAAATACGCGCATAAAAATAATGTTTTTGTTCAAGGAGAAATAGACAAAACTCCAGGAGGACACGCGAAAGCGACATCCGAAAAAGAAATTAAAAAAAATGGATTGACGGATCCAATTAAGGCAAAGAAATTCGTGGAAGAAACTGGAGTTGATTCTTTCGCTATTTCAATAGGAAACGCGCATGGATTTTTTGAAGGAACTGTTCAACTTAATTTTGATGTTCTTAAAGAAGTTAGAAAAGCAATTAGTATTCCTTTAGTTTTACATGGAGGATCGGGAATTCCAAATAAACTGATTAAGCAGGCGATAGAATTTGGAATTTCGGAAATTAACATAGATTCGGATATTAGATTTGCTTTTACATACACGCTTCGCGATTTATTTAACGCTCCTCTTTCAACGATTGATCCGCGAGACATTTTGTCTGAAGCGAGAGACGCGATACAAGAAATTGTGGAAAGAAAAATAAATGTCTTTGGATCTAACGGAAAGGCATAGTTCAAAACATGCAATCTATTTAGAGTATTACGC
>CAZUBR010000096.1:0-1851 GCA_964618965.1 uncultured Candidatus Saccharibacteria bacterium
CCTTTAATACTATATTATACCTGCCATCGTCTCTTTTTTCAATACGCTTAATATCAACGGCTGGATGTAAATATCTAATTTTTACTGATAAATTGTCATTTTCAAACTCTGGCGACGCTCCGCTAATCCAATTTGCATCGCTAATTACAAATTGATCATCATATAGATCAGGATCGTCAAAACTATCCGTCACGTATAACGTGTTTGTGAATAAATCTTTTCTTAGAACATAATAGGGACCAGTCCCGCCAATTTGAATCCATCTTCGCTGACCGATCGTATAAAGCGGCAATCCAAAATGCTCTCCCAAAACTTTTCCATTCTTGTTTTTAATTTCCCCGCGTCGCGGATCTAAATGTTCCTGTAAAAATTTGTTATGATCTCCCCTTAGAAAACATATATCCTGACTTTCTTCATCCGCGAATGGAATTTTCAACTCTTTCGCGATTTTTATGACTTCGTTTTTTCGCATCTCCCCAACGGGAAATTCCAAATGACTCAACTTTTCTCGCGTCAGATTGTATAAAAAATAACTCTGATCCTTCTTCCTGTCCTTCGCGACTGTTAACTGGTATTGCGTCGCCACCTCGCCACGCCGTAGCCTTAGCGAAGGCGGGTCGTCATTTATTGATAATTGAATATAGTGTCCGGTCGCGATTTTTTCAAATCCCATTCCTCTAATTTTATCGTAAAATAATCCAAACTTAATCGTCTTGTTGCATATCACGCATGGATTAGGCGTCTTATTATTCTGATATTCCTTCTTAAAATATTCTATAACATTTTGTTGAAACTCTTTTGAGAGATCAATAACATTTAGTTTTAACCTTAGTATTTTGGCTGATTCTTCGGCCTTTTTAAGAACATCGTCAGAAAAAAAGTCTGTTTTCATGAAAAAAAGCTCGCACAAAAATCCCCGTTCCCGCATCTTTTTAGCCGCGACAACGGAATCAACTCCTCCAGAAAATAGTATCGCTGCTTTCTTTTCTTTATTCATAATCTCTACCTTCATTGTATCATAGTTGAAACCAAATAAAAGAGCGGCATTTTCTAATAACCGCTCTTTGCTCGCTATGGGCTGAATGAAGCGAGGAACATTTATCTTCTCTTTTAAGAGAGTAAAGGATAAAAGAAGAAGAATCTCCTCGCTTCAAACACTAACAATTGGTGGCGGTGAGCCGATTTTTATCGGCTTTTATAGAAAGACTCGGGTCATTATAACCTTCCCTCTATTCCCCCGCCATTTATCTTACGAAATTATTAGGTTCTAAACGATACCGCTATTCTATCAGATATTAAAAAAATGTCAATAGTCCGCGCGGTCTCTTTTCGCGATCTTCCGATAAATAAAATACGAATCAATAACAGGCCACAGAAGCGTTAAAATGGCGACAAGAAAAAACCAAAACGTAATCGCCTCAAAAATTCCTCCCAAAATCATGATAGCGCCACCAATAACAAACGCGAATTTCGCCCGTTTGTGAGTGATGCTCCAAACTTCCTCCGACTCTATCGTCCACGGAGTTCTGATACCAATAAAATAATTTTTCTTAATAAGAGGCATAACCATCCCAAGCAAAATCATCATAATACCAACAGACAACGTAAACGCCAAACCGACGGGAAAAAATAATTTTTCTGAAACGCTTATGTAAATTATGAGAAAAAACAGAAAAGATAAAAATCCAACAATAATCGTTTTCATCCAAAGATAAACATTCGCGAACTTTTGAACATTTTTTTTCAATGGATCAACAAATGGTAAAAACGTCATAAAAGAATATATCGCGACACTCAAAGTTGGGAAAAATAGCACAAATGATTTTTTACTCATATAGCCATCTATATCTC
>CAZUBR010000097.1:0-1850 GCA_964618965.1 uncultured Candidatus Saccharibacteria bacterium
TTGAAAATACTATAAGTTACACAGTTGATCCAGACGAAGAAATTACTTTAAGAGATATAATATGGGTATCTGATTTAGGCTTTACGCGGAACGGGAATCCAATTATTTCATGGATAGAGCAAGACAAGAGAGATGGACATTTTGATATTTTAATGATGAATATTGAGTTTTGAATAATCTCTTAATAACCGGAAGGAGGAAAATATGACCCTGCCCGGTTTTACGCAGAAAATATCTCGGTTTCCCATCGAGATGATTATGAGAGTTTTTTTAGGCCTTTCAGTAGAAGGTAAAAATAGGGTTATTGATCTTGAGCCACCCTTTTTAGTAATTTCAAATCATGTGAGTAAAATAGACGGTTGGGTGGTGGGAAGTTCATTCCCATTTTTTAATTACATGACATATCCCGCGACACGATTTATGACAATTAAAAATTATTTGGAAATTCCATTTTTAGAATTGTTTTTGAGAATGAATGGAAGCTATCCGATTGAGAAATACACGGGCAAACCGTTAGAAGAATTGATGGCGCCGTCTTTTAGAATTTTAGGGAGAGGAGAAATCGTGCAAATGTTTCCGGAAGGAAAGTTGGAAAGGAACAAGAAAAAACCGAGTGATTATAAAGCGCGTCCGGGAGTTGCCTGTCTTGCCAAGCACAGTGGCGTTCCAATTCTTCCAGTCGCGATAAAAATGAAAAAGCGAAAGTATTTTTTTCCAAAATTTTCAGTGATTTTCGGTTCTCCATTCTATTATAAAGACGTGGCCAATAGAACTGACGACTACAGAACGGCGGCGGATAAAATAATGCAAAGGGTAAGAGAATTAGAGAAGAAAATTTTAATAGAAAGGAAGGAATAAAATAAAATGCGATTACAAAATAAAATAGCGATTATTACTGGAGCTGGTTCAGGAATTGGTCGGGGTATTGCTTTGGCTTTTACGAAAGAAGGGGCTAAAATAGTGGTGGCCGACTGGTCAAAAGAAGGAGGAGAAGAGACTGTTAGACAAATTCAAAATCAGGGCGGAAAGGCAATTTTTGTTAAAACCGATGTGAGTAAAGTCGTGGACGTGGAAAATATGGTAAAAACCTGTCTTGATGAATTTGGAGGAATTGACGCGCTTGTAAATAACGCGGGAATCGTAAAATCCAGTTTGCTTCATGAAATGTCTGAAAAAGAATGGGATATGGTTATCAATGTAAATCTGAAAAGCGTATTTTTAGGATCCAAGAAGGTTATTCCCGAAATGTTAAAACAAAAAAACGGGAAAATTATAAACGTGACTTCAATTGCCGGATTAGTTGGTTTTGAAAACAGCGGAGCTTATTGCGCTTCAAAGGGCGGTATAATCGCGTTAACTCGTTCAATGGCTTTAGAATGCGCTCCGAAGGGAATCAACGTTAATTGTATTGCTCCGGGGATAATAGCAACCGCGATGACAAAAGATATGTTAGATAATCCAGTTCAGAAGCAATTTTTTGAAAACGCTACTCCATATACGCGTTTGGGCGATCCAAAAGATATAGCCATGGCGGCAATTTATTTGGCATCCGAAGAATCCGACTTTATAAATGGGCATGTTTTAGTTGTTGATGGAGGTTGGATCGCGAAATAGATTCAAAATGTGATAATGCTTGAGGGATTACGAGAGTAGTCCCTCCGTGGGTGACCCCTTTCTTTTTTAAAAACAACCAATCGAAGTTATACACTTGACTTATTATATACTATCGTCTATTATTGAATATAGTTAGACAGTAGACGATTTATGAACCAAAACAGATTCAACAAACGAATACCGCACTTTTTGGTTGAAGAGTCAGTTCGATATCTTGTGAAACGTAACTATTCGTT
>CAZUBR010000098.1:0-1774 GCA_964618965.1 uncultured Candidatus Saccharibacteria bacterium
GTATATCCGCGACAATATTGATAAAGTAAAAAATCGCCTAAAAGATAGAGGTGTTGATGTTGATATTGATAGAATTTTAAAAATGGATGATGAAAGAAAAAGTCTTCTAACTGAAATTGAAACTTTGAGGGCAGAGCAGAAATCATTTAATGACGAAATTAGAGATCAGAAATCAGAAATTGAGAAACAAAGGATTTTAGAAAGAATGAAGAATATAAAAAGTGAGATACAAAAATTAGAAGAAAAATTTAATGAAATTTCTAATTCTCTGCAGGAAACATTATCTCAAATTCCAAACATTCCTCTTGATGATGTAAAAGCGGGAAAAGACGAAACGGAAAATGAAATTTTAAGGGAAGTCGGTAAACCGAAAAAGTTTGATTTTGAACCTAAAAATCATATTGAATTAGGGAAAAAATTAGATATAATTGATATTGAGAGGGCGACAAAAGTTTCAGGAAGTCGTTTTTATTATCTCAAGGGCGATGCTGTTTTGTTGGAATTCGCGATTGTCCAATATGCTTTGAGAAAAATGGCAGAAAAAAAATTTGTTCCAGTTGTCCCTCCCGTCATGATTTCCAAAAAAGCGATGGAAGCCATGGGGTTTCTTTCTCGCGAGGGAGACGCGGACGAATCCTATTATTTTGAAAAAGATGATCTTTATTTAGTGGGGACATCGGAACAGTCAATCGGAACAATGTATATGGATGAAGTTTTAGAAGAGGAAAATTTACCGAAAAGATACATTGGGTTCTCAACTTGTTTTCGTCGCGAAGCGGGATCTTACGGAAAAGACACAAAAGGAATATTGAGAGTGCATCAATTTGATAAATTAGAAAGATTTATTTTTTGCAAGCCGGAAGATAACGAGCGAGAACAGGAAAAGATGTTAGCTGACACGGAGGAAATGATGCGGGAATTAGGATTGCCATACAGAGTGGTAAAACTTTGCGCGGGAGATCTTGGATTTGCTTCCGCGCGAACTTATGACATTGAAACGTGGATGCCGTCTGAAAATAAATATAGAGAAACGCATTCAATGAGTTCATGCGTGGATTTTCAGTCTCGCCGACTAAATACAAAATACAAAAATAAGGAAACCGGGAAAAATGAATTTGTTTATACTTTGAATGGAACAGTTTTTGCCATTGGAAGAATTTTAATCGCCATTCTAGAAAATTATCAAAACGCGGATGGAAGCATTACCGTGCCAGAAATACTGCGTCAATATATGGGAAAAGATAGAATGATTTAAGCTAAAGGAGAAACTGTCTATGAAAATACCAAAATGGAGGAAAGAACATGATAAAATAGTTTATAAAAAAAGTACGCTGAAAAATGTAAAACGGATTTTTTTTGTCGCGCTGTTTCTTGTTATCATCTCGGGATCAACATATCTTGTTTTATTTTTCCCTTATCTAAAAATTCAAGACATAAACGTCACGGGCGCTAGCGCTGAAGTTAACTCGCAAGCATCAAGCGCGATGCGTGAATTTATAAATAAAAAAGCGTTAAAATTTCTCCCGACGGATGGGTTTTTTTTATTTGATGAACAAAGCGCCGAAGAAATGCTATGTCAGATTCCAACTATAAAATCCGCGGATGTAAAATGGGAAATGCCTAATTTTCTTAAAGTTAACATTACAGAAAGCGAAGGAATTTTTAATTGGTGCTTAAATGATAATTGTTTTTCCGTTGACGAAGACGGAAAAGTAACTAGTGATATTTTGGATAGCGGTTTACCTATTGTTAATGAAAATTGTTCATCAGGAAA
>CAZUBR010000099.1:0-1768 GCA_964618965.1 uncultured Candidatus Saccharibacteria bacterium
ATAATGTTCAACGGTGTATTGTCTATTCATCTTTTTAAGAATTTCATTATTTCCAGATTGAACTGGCAAATGCAGGAATTCTTTATCAATTTTTTCAAGATTCGCGATCGCGTCAATTAACGCGTCAGACATATCTTTTGGATGTGAAGTCATGAATTTGATAGTAAATTTTTTGGGTATATCATTTATTAATTTCAGAAGTATCGGGAAAGTGATTTTGTTGGAAGATGAATTTTGCATTATGAATTTTGAATTATGATCATAGCTATTTACGTTTTGACCCAGTAATGTAATTTCTTTACAACCATTTTTTACTAATCGGGTTACTTCGGAAAGTATATCTTCAACCGGCCTTGAATATTCTCTTCCGCGAGTGTAGGGGACAACGCAATATGAGCAGAAATTATTACATCCGGTCATAATTGGAACAAAAGAGCGATCTTTATACTGATAGGATGGGAATACGGCAAAAAAATCTTTAATATCAGATGATTCATTGATAAGGTCAACCAATGATTTTACTTCCAAGTTTTTGAATTTTTTTAGTCTTATTTTATCATAGTCCAATAAACATCCAGTAGCGATTATTTTCGCGTTAGGGTTTTTCTTTACAATCTCTCCTATGTTGCCATAAATTTTGTCAATCGCGTGCTGGCGAACGGCGCAAGCGATAATTACGACTAAATCCGCCTTGTACTTTGAGGAGCATTTTACGAGACCTCGCGATTTTAGAATTGTCTCTATTCGTTCAGAGTCTGAAAAATTCATTTGACATCCGAATGTTACAATGTAATAAGTTTTCATAAAGGACTTTTAATGTTTCTAATCGCTGAATTAGTCACTTTTGTATAAATTCGCGTCGTTTCTAATCTCGCGTGTCCCAATAATTCTTGAATGTATCTGATATCCGTTCCATTTTCCAAAAGGTGAGTAGCAAAACTATGACGCAAACTATGGCAACTAGCGTTTTTTTGTATTCCAGAATCTTGCAACGCTCGCGAAAAAACTTTTTGAACCGATCTTTCCGTTAATTTTTCTCCTCTGACGCTTTCAAAAACATAATTGTTAAATTTTTTCTTTTTTACATATATTTTCAAAAATGGAATAATCTTTTCCGACAGTATTGTTACTCTATCTTTATTCCCTTTACCTTGCCGTATTTTTAGCGTTTTATCCTGAAAACTCAAATCCATAACTTTAAGATTAACAATCTCGGAAACTCTCAATCCCGATGCGTAGATCATACCGAGCATCAATTTATGTTTAACATTTTTTATAGTCGCCAAAATTTTTCTGATTTCTTCTTGCGTGAAGATCTCGGGAAGTTTTTTTTGCGATTTACAGCGGAGGATAGTAACAAAGAATTTGCGTCTTAGGATAGTTTCAAAATAGAATTTTAAAGCGCTGTAAGCGGTGTTTAACGTGGAGTTAGAGTCTCCTTTATTTTTCAATAGTTCCAAATAGTTTCTAATGTCATCGCCATTTATATTACGAGGGCTTTTATTTGCGATTTTAATACATTTTATGATATAATTTAAATAGGATTTAACAGTTTTTGGGCTAAATCCTCTAATCTTCATTTCCTGTTTCAGTTTCAAAATGGGGTCCTGACTTGGATAATAATTACTTTGATTCATAAGCGTTTATGGTCTAAAGTTTATATGAGTATTTTACTGTATTATAATTAAAAAAGCAACAAGTTCGTATATAACTTGTTCAGCAAAATCGCTCCGCGCTTTTGCTGAACGCGCGCGAGCAAGCTCGGCAT
>CAZUBR010000100.1:0-1069 GCA_964618965.1 uncultured Candidatus Saccharibacteria bacterium
ATAAAAAACTGATCCTATTTTTGGGAATAACTGTTTTAATTTTGATTTTTTTCTCTATTAAAAAAGAAAGTAAAAAGGCTAAACTGGTTAGAGAAGAAGTAAGACAACTAGAAGAAAAAATTTTAAGTTTAAGACAGGAAGAAACAAGTCTCGCGGGACTTATAGAATTTTTCCAGACATCAGATTTTAAGGAAAGGGAAATTAAACAACAGTTGGGAATGCAAAAACTAGACGAGAAGGTGATAGTTATAACGCGAGATGATAATCCGGAATCAAATCGTCTAAATGAAGGAAATGATCAACCAGAGAATAACTTAACAAAATGGTGGGATTTTATATTTAATAATTAAACAGTATGAAAAAAGTATTTTATGTTTTAACATTTATTGTTGTTATTGCTGTAATTATCGTTTCAATCAATTGGCTCAAAAAAGAATCAAATTCTTTAGCGCTCGCGATCAATGGATCGGAAATTAACATGGTTAATTTGAATGAAAACATGAGAGCGAATACGCAATTTTATCAATCAAACAAAAAAATAGATTTCAACGCTGAAAATGGGGATAAAATGAAAAAGCTTGTTAAAAAACAAGTTTTACAAGCAATGACGGACGACGCGTTAATCGCGAAACTTATCACCGACGCGGGAATTAACATTTCAGAAAAAGAAATTCAGGAAGAATTAGATAGAGTGATTGAAAGCGTGGGTAATAGAGAAAATCTAGAGAACAATTTATCCAATGTGTTTGGATGGACAATAGAAGATTTTAAGAATAATGTCGTTAAAAGTCAAATAGCCGAACAACAATTAAGAGATTTAGTAAGCAATGATCCGTTATTGAACGAAAATACTCATAATAAAATGAGAGAAATTTTAGAACGAATGAAAAATGGAGAGGATTTTGGAGAACTCGCGCGAGAACTTAGCGATTGTCCGAGCGGAGCAAGAGGAGGAGATTTAGGAGAATTTGCTAAAGCGGGAGATGATTTTCAAAATCAATATCCTCACATGGTAGCGCCTTTTGAAGAAGCGGCTTTCGCGCTTGAACCCGGAGAAATTAGCGACATA
>CAZUBR010000100.1:1079-1739 GCA_964618965.1 uncultured Candidatus Saccharibacteria bacterium
AAAACGCAATTTGGATATCATATCATTAAACTCGCGAACAAAACTATTGATGAATCGGGCGTTCCGATAGCGCAAGCTAGCCATATACTTTTGAAAACAGTAGAATTTGAAAATTGGTTGCTTAAGAAAAAACAAGAAGCGGATGTAATTGTTTATGATAATGATTTCGTATGGAATAATGAAACGGGAACAATAGAATTTACTGATGAAGAAATGAAAAAATTTGAGCAAGAAAAACAGTCCGAATTAGAAAATTAATCCGATCGCGAGAGTAGTTTAGTGGCAAAACACAAGCTTCCCAAGCTTGCGATGGGAGTTCGATTCTCCTCTCTCGCTCAAATGTTGGATAACCATATCTACAGAGTCAATTCTGTAGATATGGAAAAGAGGAACGTCTATTAAGACGCTCCTCTTTTAATTTCGCGAAATTTTTTCAAAGAATTCCCTCTTAACTTTTTCAAAAATTGCTTTTGAAAAATTTCGTTTTTTTGGAGATGCGTTTACTTGTTCCTGCAATGCCCGGATGTCCTTCAACAGGACAATCATGATATCACCCGTTGTCATGTCAAAAAGTATCATATCAGGGTTAAAACGACAATAATTTCGACAAACATTGTCAAGAGGACATTCCATTGTTAGAACCCTTGCATTCAACTTCTT
>CAZUBR010000101.1:0-1685 GCA_964618965.1 uncultured Candidatus Saccharibacteria bacterium
ATGTTAATCGTTGCGATATCAATCAAGATAGATTCTCCGGGCCCTGTTTTATATTTAGATTATCGCTATGGAAAGAATTTCCAAAAGTTTATTTTCTATAAATTTAGATCCATGCGAGCGGAGCTTTGCGATGGAGAAGGGCCAAGCGCTACTCAAGAGGGAAATCAAATGTTAAAAAAATTAGCCGATTCGGAATCTAACACAAGAAAGGGTCCGTTGCACAAAATTAAAAACGACCCGAGGATTACAAGAGTCGGGAAAATTATTCGCCGTTTTTCAATAGATGAATTTCCCGAATTCTTTAATGTTTTGAAAGGAGATTTAAGTTTGGTTGGCCCGCGTCCGCACATGACTCTAGAGGTTCAAAAATATAAAGATCATCACAAAAGAGTTTTTGAAATTAAACCGGGGATTACCGGAATTGCTCAAATTTCCGGCAGAAGCGATCTTGATTTTGAACAAGAGGTTCGGTTGGACACATACTATATGGAAAATTGGTCATTTTGGAAAGACATCAGAATTTTACTAAAAACTCCCTTTGCCGTTTTGCGAAGGCGCAAGGTGGAATAATGCGAGTCGCTCTTGTCCATGAATACATGGTTCAATATGGGGGCGCGGAGCGTGTTTTAGAAGTATTCCGAGAAATATTCCCCAATGCCCCTATTTTCACTCTTCTATATGACCCTGAATCTACGCATGGAAAATTTCAGAATGCCGATATTCGCGTTTCTTTCTTGCAAAAAATCCCTTTTGCCAAAAAATATCATCGTCTTTTTCCCGCGTTAATGCCACTCGCGATAGAACAATTTGATTTGTCATATTATGATCTTGTCATTTCAGACTCATCCAGTTTCGCGAAAGGGATTATTACATTACCTAAAACCAAGCACATTTGTTATTGTCATACCCCCATGCGATTCGCGTGGGATGATTGCCAAAGTTACACGAAAGAATCTGATTATCCTTCCGCGGTCAAAAAATTTGTTCCATTCGCGATGAATTACATCAGAATCTGGGATGAAGTTGCCGCGAAGAGAGTAGATCATTTTATCGCTAACTCTAATTTCGTGGCGTCAAGAATCAAAAAATATTATCAGCAAGATTCCATTGTTATTTATCCTCCCGTTGACGCGCGCGAGATGCAAGCTCAAACTAACAAAAATAAAAAGCGCCCAAAATATTTTCTGGCGTTCACTCGTCTTCTTTCGTATAAAAATATTGGAATTGTGGTAGATGTTTTTAACCAGCTTGGTCTTCCTCTTAAAGTAGTCGGGGTAGGGCCTCTCATGAAAAAATTAAAGAAAAAAGCGAATATCAACATAGAATTTTTAGGCTTTCTTCCGGAAGAAAAAAAGGTGGAAATTTATAGCGACGCGAGAGCTTTTTTATTCCCTCAAGAAGAAGATTTTGGGATTACAGCGGTGGAAGCGATGGCTTGCGGGACACCCGTGATAGCTTACAGAGGGGGAGGAGCGTTAGAAACAATAGTTGAAAACGAAAATGGAATTTTCTTTAATGAGCAAACTCCGCAATCGTTATTAAAGGCAATTTACGAATTCATTTCAAAAGAAAAAAGTTTTGATAGTCCGAAAATTCAGAAGCGCGCTCTCCAATTTGACAAAGAAATTTTTAAGAAAAACATCAAAAACTTTATAGAAAAAATAATATCATGAAAATAGGAATAG
>CAZUBR010000102.1:0-1641 GCA_964618965.1 uncultured Candidatus Saccharibacteria bacterium
ATTAAAGCGTTATAGTTAAAATGGTAAACTTAAAATTTAAAATTCGTAAAGACCTCCGTCACATCGTCGCAATCATCTAACTCTTCCAGCGTTTTATCCAATTTTTCTTGATCTTTCTCGCTTATCGCGACTGTTTGCTTTGGGATTAGTTCAATTTCGGGCAAAGACGTTTTGATTCCATTTTTTTCTAGCGAGGACTGAACTTTTTGCGTTAAATTTGATTCAGCGTAAATTAGAATTTTTCCATCTTCTTTTCTAATATCGTCCGCTCCAGATTCAATAATCGCGAGTTCAAGATCGTCGTCCGAAAGTCTCAAGTTATTTCTGTCAGTTACTTCTATTCGTGATTTTAGATCAAACATCCACGCGACGCTACCGTTTTCGGCTATTCTTCCACCGTGTTTCGCTAAAGTTCTTCGGATATCTCCCACCGCGCGATTTTTGTTGTCCGTGATTCCCTTGATAATCATCGCGACTCCACCCGGCCCGAACGCTTCATAAGAAACTTCTTCCATGTTGTTCGCGCTTGAATCTTTTCCAGAACCTTTTTGGATAGCCCGCTCTATATTGGTTTTAGGCATGTTGACTTCCTTGGCTTTTTCTATCGCGAGCCGAAGAGATGGATTCGTGTCTGGATCAGTTCCGCCCTGTCTGGCGGAAACAGTAATTAACCGCGTGGCTTTTGTAAACATCTTGCCACGTTTAGTATCCGTGAGTTCTTTCTTGTGTTTTATCCCCGACCAATGGCTATGTCCCGACATGGTAATAATAAGTAGTTATAAATGTAAAATTTCTTGTTCTTAACACTTAACACTGTATACTGAATTTGAGGCGTAGTCAATGTTTCTGATATGTATTTTTTCTGGTATAATATAAAAATATGGATGATTTTTCAATCGCTTCGCAACAACAATTTGAAGACGCGGAATTAGATGTCACCTTGCGTCCGCGGAATTTGAATGAATTTGTTGGGCAGGAACAGATTAAAGAGAATCTGGCTGTTTTTATTGAAGCGGCGAAAAAGCGTCAAGAACCGATTGATCACATCTTATTGCATGGGCCGGCGGGATTGGGCAAAACATCTCTCGCGCACATTATTGCCAAAGAAATGGGCGTGAATATCCGCGTTACATCGGGTCCAGCTATTGAGCGGGCGGGCGATTTGGGATCTATTCTTACCAACATGGAGGAAGGGAGCATTCTTTTTATTGATGAGATTCATCGTATGAATAAATTGGTTGAAGAAGTTCTGTATCCCGCGATGGAGGATTATTGTTTGGACTTAATTGTTGGGAAAGGACCCGGAGCGAGAACGTTGCGCTTGGATCTTCCAAGATTTACTTTGATTGGGGCGACAACTCGCGTCGGACTTATTTCATCTCCAATGAGAAGCAGATTTGGGATAATTCATAATCTAGAATTTTATAAAGACAAAGATATTGAAAATATCGTCCAAAGGTCAAGCAAGATATTAAATATTCGCGCCGATATGGGGGGGATAAGACGACTCGCGCGAAGCGCTCGCTTTACTCCAAGAGTCGCGAACAGAATTTTGAAGCGCGCGAGAGATTTTGCCGAAGTTAGAGCGGATGGGATTATTACCGAGAAAGTGGCGGAAGAATCTTTGAAAATGCTTTGCGT
>CAZUBR010000103.1:0-1635 GCA_964618965.1 uncultured Candidatus Saccharibacteria bacterium
CGGATATCCTAAAATGCAGTTTGAGATATTTTTGATTGTCTTCCCAATTTTATGTATTTTTTCCAAATCTAAAAATTGGTGGTCAAATGGCACCAATGTATCGTCAATATCAAGAGCTATTAAAATTTTATTACTCATGTTTGTATAATATCATGTTACGCGATAAAACTCCATAAAGTTGCCATTTATACAGGGAGTGATAAAATAGAAGTATGATAAAAAGAAGAAAAATAATCAGAAAATTGACGCAGAGCGGGTGTAAAACATGGTATGTGACCCTTCCCCCAAAGATAATCAATCGCTTTCAATGGACGAAGGGAGATGATATTGAAATTGTTGCCGATAGGGAAAAGAAGGAAATCACCCTTAAAATTGCTGAATAGATGTCGTTGGATACAAGAACAGACTCTATAAACTTTTGACTGTGTCGTGGATAACTAATTCTAACATTTAAGCATCTTGCGTCTGTTGATGAAAAACAAAAACAGGGATTAACCTCCCTGTTTTTTGATAACAATCAAATTTTTTATTTAAACTATTTTTTAGAAACTTCGGCGAAAATTTTGTCAAAGGCTTTTGGGTTGTTCAACGCCACATCGGCAAGGACTTTTCTATCTATTTCAATTTCATTTTTCTTTAGCGCCTCAATGAATCTGGAATAGGTAAGACCTCTTTCTCGGACGGCGGCATTAATTCTAACTTGCCAAAGCCTTCTAAAATCTCTCTTTTTAGTCTTTCTATCGCGATACGCGTAAACACCCGCTTTCGTTACGGCTTGTTTAGCGGCTTTGATAGTGCTTTTTCTGCGTCCCTTATAACCTTTCGCTTGTTTTAGGATATTTTTCTTTCTTTTCTTGGATTGAACTCCTCTTTTAACTCGTGGCATATTTATAATTAATTATTTGCTTATAATTCTCTGCCATGTTTTATTGGGCAGACAAGAAGATCGTAAAGATTGAGGCGAACGTTTTGCTCTTCTCACGCTTCCAGGCTCTTTCGCGTTGAAATGAGCTTGGCCACATACTTTCGCCATAACTTTCTGGTTTCTCGTTACTTTAATTCTCTTCGCGAGAGATTTATTAGTTTTCATTTTTCCCATACTATTTTTTCTCTGACTGTATAATAATTATAAGTCCACGCGGACCTTTTTGAATTCTGCCATCAACAGAAACTTTAATTAATTGCGATATGCTTTTAATAAATTCGTTTAATCGTTCGTATGCTAGATCAAAATGCGCTTTTTCTCTTCCTTTCATCCGTAGTTCTACTTTAACTTTGTATCCCTTGTCTAAAAATTTAACCGCGGATCTTTTTTTGAAATCCAAATCATGTTGACCTTCTTTGAATCCTACGCGAACTCCTTTAATTTCTCCTGTTTTGCGTTGTTTGATCTTGTTGATTCTAACATCTTTTTCTTTGTCATACTTGAATTTCCCGAAATCCATAATTTTGCATACGGGAGGATCTGTTTTCGCGACAATTTCAACCAAATCTAACCCCACTTCTTGAGCCATTTTTAACGCTTCATTAATATCTATCGCGTCACCAAGAAATTTTCCATCGGCTCCAATAACCTTCACTTTCTCGGCTCTTATTTTATTGTTGGTTCTATAAAATTTACTTATAACAGAATAC
>CAZUBR010000104.1:0-1596 GCA_964618965.1 uncultured Candidatus Saccharibacteria bacterium
GTTCTATTGTATTAGATTACAAGATTTAATGAAAGAGTTGACAGATTTTAGTATTCATACTATACTGTATTTTTAGTTCCACTCTGATGGAACAAGTAAATGCTTTTTAACAATTTAGAGGGGGGATTAAAATATGCACAAACATATTTTAATTGTAGATGATCAAGAAGCAATTAGAAGCTCATTATCGGAGCTTCTATATGATTTTTGTAAAAAAAACGGGGTTGAAACACATACTGCGTCCAACCCCAAATCAGCTTTTGAAAAAATTCAAAAGCTGATGAAAAAACATAAGTCTGTTATTATGTTAATTACAGACTTATGTTTTGAAGCAGGGAAAGACGACGGTCTGGATTTAATCCAGATCGTATATAAAAAATACGGGGGACAACGTCCGTTTATCGTTATTCTAACCGCATTCTTGGATGCGGAAGATGGACGTTTCAAAAAACTTCGTCACGTAGTTGACGAAATTTTAATAAAACCCAAAGGGATCCTATCGGTTAAATCAATTGCGGATAATTTTTTTAACTGTCCAGAAATGGACAGACTAGAAAAAATCCTTCCGTAATTGGGGATATTGAAGCCCAGCACTTCAATATCCCGTGGGGAGAGTCCTAAAGACTCTCCCCGTTTTATTTCTATAAACGCACGCGCGTTAAAATATACATTTTTAATTTGCGATAAAGCATATTTTACAGCTATAATAACTGTATGCCTGACAAATTTACAGCCACATGGGTCTCGCATTCTTCAATAAGCGATTTTTTGCAATGCCCACGGGCTTATTATTTAAGAAATGTGTATAAAGATCCCGCGACGGGTCACAAAATTACATTAGCAAATCCTAATCTATCTTTAGGGCAGACTGTTCATAATGTTTTGGAATCGCTTTCAAACATCCCTAGAAATGATCGTTTTAATACTCCGCTTCCATTAAAATTTGATGAAGAATGGAAAAAAGTTTCCGGGAAAAAGGGCGGTTTTTCAGATAAAGAAAGCGAATACAAATACAAATTAAGAGGAATAGAAATGTTGAAAAAAGTTTTTAGCAACCCTGGCCCAATTGGAAATCTTGCCATTAAAATAGACGCGGAACTCCCTCAATATTTTCTTTCGGAAGAAAAAAATATCATATTGTGCGGAAAAATTGATTGGCTTGAATACCTGAAAGAAACTGACAGCGTTCATATTATTGATTTTAAAACAGGGAAGAAAAAAGACAGCGAAGAATCGTTGCAACTACCTATTTATTGTTTGCTTGTTCATAATTGTCAAAAAAGAAAAGTGACAAAGGCGAGCTACTGGTATTTGGAAACTAACGATAGCCCAAGTGAAGTCCAATTGCCCGATCTTGAAAAAGCGCGCGAAAAAGTTTTAGAAATCGCGGAAAAAATAAAACTGGCAAGACAATTAGGGAAATTTAGTTGTCCTTATGGCGGATGTCCCGCCTGTAAACCGTTTGAAAAGATATTGGAAGGAAGGGCTGAATTAGTTGGGATTGATCAATATAAAAGAGATGTTTTCATGATTGGAGGAGAAAATGAAATTCAGAATAATAGTAAAATTTTGTAAACAACGCTAGACAATCTGACA
>CAZUBR010000105.1:0-1579 GCA_964618965.1 uncultured Candidatus Saccharibacteria bacterium
GAATTATAGTATAGATATTTTGGGTCCGTCTAAAAAATACTTTCAAGATAAAAATCTTAATAATACATCAATTCTCAATCTAGTAAATTTATCCGGAAGAAAATTTCTTTTTACGGGAGACGCGGAAAACGCGGTATGGGAAGAATTTTGCGTGACATACCGAAATACGGAGATATTAAAGAATATAGACGTTCTAAAAGTTCCGCATCATGGATCAAAAAATGGTCTGGAAAAATGTTTGATTGATTTAATCCAACCAACAGAGGCAATAATAAGTTCAGGAGAAGATAATGTTTTTGGACATCCGCACGTTCAAACTCTGGAATTGCTGGATTTTACGGGAGTAATTATCAGAAGAACCGATAAAGAAGGAGATATTGTATATTAGTCAAAAAGTCTGTTGATCGCGTTGTTATTTGCGTAAATCTGAAATTTAAGATACAATTTGTTTTTACGCGCGTAATATAAATAAGGAAACAATATGAATCACCCCAAAAAAGAAAAATCGTTAGTTATTATTAAACCAGATGGAGTCCAAAGATCTCTAATCGGAGAGATTATCAAGAGGTATGAACGAGCAGGATTAAAATTGATTGGAATAAAATTTCTTGTTCCAAATGAAGAGACCGTGAGACGACACTATTTAGTTGATCCGGAATGGCCAAAAAAAGTCGGGGAAAAGTCAAAAGAAGCGTACGCGAAAAACGGAGAAAAAGCGCCATTTAGCTCTGCCGTTGAATACGGCGAGTTTATTTTGAAAAAATTAGTTAAATATATGTCATCGGGTCCTGTCGTGGCGATGGTTTGGCAGGGCAATCAGGCGGTTGGAATTATCAGAAAAATTACGGGAGGGACGGAACCGCTTACTTCCGATGTGGGAACAATCAGGGGAGATTTGACGATTGATTCTTACAATATCGCGGATCCCGATGGAAGAGCGGTTAGAAATTTGATTCACGCTTCGGGACATGTTGACGAAGCGGAAAAAGAAATCGCTGTTTGGTTTGATAAAAAAGAGCTTGTAAATTATCGGCTTGTTCAAGAACAAATTTTATATGACGTCAATTTAGACGGGATACTTGAATAAATCGCTAAATAGACACTGATAGCTACGCGGATAAGACGCGGATGTGGATAACTGTTTCTGTTGTCAAGACGGTTTTCGTGTTAAAATAAGAGTGTAGAATTAAAATAAACAAATGTCAAAACAAACATTCAATTTAATCAAGTATTCTTTGAATTGTCTCTTGATTGTGGCAATAGTTTTTACTTTAAGTATTTTTACAAATATAGTTTTAGCGGAATGGAGAGAGCCGGATTGCGTGGATCCGAATGTGTGCAATGTTTTGCGGATTTTAAGTTCAGATAATCAAACGCAATTCAAGCAGGGAAAGTTGAATTTAGCTCCTGCTGGTTTAGTTCCAGATCCTAATGAAAATGACCAATTATCCGTTTATGCCAACAGTGGTGAATCAACTTCAGCTATTTACGCTCAACAGAACGGAGCGGGCTATGCCATTTTCGCTTCAGGAAAGGTTGGCATAGGAACGGGAGAGGAGCCAAAAGAATTGTGTCTTAA
>CAZUBR010000106.1:0-1548 GCA_964618965.1 uncultured Candidatus Saccharibacteria bacterium
CTGCTCTTTGCTATTTCAAAAAATTCTTGGGTTGTAAAATGAGCTGGGATAGAAAATAAAGAATAATAGACATCGCTAAATATCAAATCATAATTTTTGTCGGTATCGTGAAGCAGTCTGCGTCCGTCTTCTGTATAGTTATTTAAGCGATCTGTCTTGGTTAATTTAAAATATTTTTGAGCCAATTCATATAGCGACGGCTCAATTTCCGAAACATTAATCGTCGCGTTTGGCAAATCTTTGAGCAAGGCTTTCGGAATTGAATAAGCCCCGCCGCCGATTATCAGGGCATGCCTTACATCAGGAGTAAAAACTTTGTATAAGGCGTAATATTTTGTGTAGTCATAAACCAAGTCATCGGAATCAAGGAACATTGCCCCGGAACCGCTGCGATCTTGCTGAAAAAACCTCGTCGGTTTTCCGGCGTATTCCCCGTCGTAAATAGTGATTTTTTCATATATTCCGTCGTGGCTATAAACGATATTGCTGCCCCTAAATTGAGAAATCGCGCCTACTAAAATTATTCCGATAACGCTAAAAAGGATTATTTTAAAAATTTGTTTTTTGTGTATTCCAATTTTTATAAGCGGCAATAATCCTAAAATTATAAGGATTGTAGCAACAGCTATGATTATTTGGTTAATTCCAAATTGCGGGATTAACACAAAGCCCGCGAATAAACTTCCGAAAATACTGCCCAAAGTTGACCAGAAAAAAATTTCTCCGGCAATAGTTCCGATTCCCTTTTCCGGGAAATGCCGTTCTTGTAATTTGATTGCGAACGGGGAGAGCGTCCCGAGTAACAGACTTGGCAGAAAAAACAAAAGGATAGCAGAAACAAGCGGACCGGCGGTTATTGATAAACCATAGCCGAGCATGGGAAGCAGAAACAACATCAAAAAATGTAGGAGGATAACGCTGAATCCACTCGCTAAAATTATTGAGTAGAAAAATTTTTCTGTCGGATATTTATCGGCGAACTTGCCGCCAAAATAATATCCAACGCTTAAAGCGGCGAGCACAATTCCGATAACGCTAGAAACAGTAAAAATCGTATTGCCATAATACGGAGACAAAATTCGCGTTGCGACCACTTCGACGATAAGAACGCACGCGCCTGTCAAAAATAATACAAAAGGCAAACTAAATTTTTTAAAAGATTGCATATTCATTTTAATAAATCTTCAATGTTAACTTTTAATGCTTTGGCAATTTTTTGAACAGTATCAATAGTCGGGCTTTGTATTCCGCCCGATTCAATCTTAATGATTGTAGCATGAGCCACATCTGCCAATCTTGAAAGTTTGTCTTGCGATAAACCTTTTTCCTTTCGGTATTTCTTTATGTTTTTCGCAATAGTGGGAATTGTCTTTGACATTGTGATATGATATTATCTATACTATAATATAGATAAGTAATTATCTTTCAGAAATTATCTATATTATTATGATACACAATTTTTATTTATTAGTAAATGGGAGTTCTTTATCGTTGCCCGCGTATGGGCGGGAGGGACAAGGGCAACATCCCTTGGCGGCGCATTTCGCA
>CAZUBR010000107.1:0-1546 GCA_964618965.1 uncultured Candidatus Saccharibacteria bacterium
AAGTAAATTTTATGGCCAACAATAACGACAAATACAAAAATCATTCGCGGGAAGAATTGATTGACGAGCTGGAAACTTTGAAAAAAAAGAAGTACGGC
Source organism: uncultured Candidatus Saccharibacteria bacterium (assembly GCA_964618965.1). Classification (GTDB taxonomy): domain Bacteria; phylum Patescibacteriota; class Minisyncoccia; order CAYZDR01; family CAYZDR01; genus CAYZDR01. The sequence goes on from CAZUBR010000107.1 coordinate 99, forward strand.
CTCGTTTGGGATAAAAAGAACTCGCAGGAAATGCTTGACGCTTTTGTGAACTGGGAAAATGTGCCGGAAAATTTTACGCCAAAACAATTTCCGGTTTTGAAAGAGGTTAAAAACAAGGAAATTGAAACCGACAAAGATAAGCCAGTTAATCTTTTAATTGAGGGCGACAATTATCATTCGTTAGCAGTTTTGAATTTTACGCACCAAAACAAGATTGATGTTATCTATATTGATCCCCCATATAACACGGGAAACGAAGATTTTATTTTTAATGACAAATTTGTTGATAAAGATGATCCGTGGCGACATTCAAAATGGCTTTCTTTCATGGATAAACGCTTGCGATTATCTCATCGCCTATTAAAGAAAACTGGCGCGATATTTATTTCAATAGACGACAATGAGCTTGCTCAATTAAAGTTGCTATGTGATGAAATTTTTGGCGAAAATAGTTTAATTGGTATTGTTACGGTCGGGAAAGGTACTACTACCGGACAAGACGCAAAAAAATTTGGTAGTAGTGCGGATTATTTGTTGGTATATGGCATGGAAGATTTTCAGTTAGGCAAAATCGAAATGTCAGAAAAAGACAAAAAGAGATTTAGCAGAAAAGATAAAAAAGGCAATTATTCAATTCTGCAATGGCGGAAAACTGGCAATGGCGACAAAAGAGCAGATCGCCCTAATCTTTATTATCCTGTTATTGACCCTGACGGAAAAGAAGTTTATCCGATTGGGCCAACTGGATATGAGAGTCGGTGGCGAGGAGATTTAAAAAATTTCAAGAAACTTGAAAAAGAAAATATGGTTGAATGGATAAAGCAAAATGGCGAATGGAGACCATATATAAAATATTATTTAGAGGGTCGCGGGAAAGCACCATCAAATTTGTGGGTAGATATTGAGGGAAACAAAAAGGCAACGATAGAATTAAAAGAATTTTTTGGCGAAAGAGTTTTTTCAAATCCAAAACCGACAGACCTTATAAAAAGGTGCATTACTTTATCAAATGTTATTGATCCGTTAGTTTTAGATTTTTTTGCTGGTTCAGGAACAACCGCGCAGGCCGTACTTGACTTAAATGGTCAGGATGACGAACAAAGAAGGTTTATATTATGCACTAATAACGAAAATAATATTTGCACCGAGATTTGCTACCCAAGAATAGAAAAAATTTTGAAAGGTTATAAAAATCCAAAAGGTGAGAAAATCATTGGCCGAGATGAAAACTTAAAATATCTCAAAACTGATTTTGTCGGTTCGGACTCAACAGATAAAAACAAGCGGGATTTAGTGAATAAGTCCGCTGAAATGATTTGTATAAAAGAGGATATTTTTGATTTAGTTGCTGACGGCGGACTGGATTATAGAATTTACCAAAAAGGAAAAAAGCTTTTAGGCGTTATTTTTGAACTTGACGCGATAGCGGATTTCAAAAAGGAAGCGGA
>CAZUBR010000108.1:0-1539 GCA_964618965.1 uncultured Candidatus Saccharibacteria bacterium
GCCATCTTGGTTAACTTTGACCCTCCCCCGGTCAAAACCATACCGGCTGGCAATTTTTCCTCCAATAGGAAGAAAAAATATGTAAAAAAGATAAGAAACAGCGTAATACCAAATTACCGCTCGCAATGATTTGAAAATGGAATAAATAAATATCGGCTCAAAAATAGAAACCATTGAGGCCGCTAACCCTCTTAACGCTATTGAGGCGCACAATTCCGATAATTCTCTTTTTTGCGACTCTCCAAAAATATTCTTAAAAATTTTCTTCATTTTTGCTTTTTCTTTTTATTTTTTGAACCTGTTTTTTAATATCAAACTAATACCATTCTCCGCGATTTATCCGCGTTTACATAATAATAACTGTCCTGTTTTTTACATAAATTACTTTTTGGGGGTTTTTGTCGCTTAACCATTTTTTGATTTTTTCAGATTTCAACGCCATCTCTTTTATTTTTTCTTCCGGTGTATCAATATCTATCTCCATTATATCACGAACTTTGCCATTTATCTGAATTGGCAATTTTATTTTATCTTCCTTGGCAAGTTTTGAATCATATTTTGGCCATTTTTCAAGAAAAATAGATTCTTTGTTCTCTAGTCGCGACCACAATTCTTCAGCTATATGCGGAGCGAATGGAGAAATTAAAAATAATAAATTCGCGTAAATATCTTGAGAAATTTCTTTTTCCTTTTCTAAGGCGTTGACCAAAATCATCATAGAGCTGATCGCGGTGTTAAATTTAAAGTTTTCTATGTCTTCCGTAATTTTTTTGATCGTTTTATGCAATAACTTTCGCGGTTCGTTCGTGAGTGATTCGCGAGACGACGCGGATAATTCGTGAACTGCCCCTACAATCTTGGTTTGTATCTTCCAGATTTTATCCAAAAATCTTTTTAATCCTACTATTCCTTTGCTACTCCATGGTTTCATTTCATCAAACGGACCCATAAACATAACATGCATTCTTAAAACGTCCGTTCCAAATTCTTTTATTATTTCATTTGGATCAACAACGTTTCCCAAAGATTTAGACATTTTGTTATTGTCTTCTCCAAGGATAATTCCTTGATGTCGCAATTTAGGAAATGGTTCATTAAAATCAATATAATCAAACTTTTGTAAAACTTTAGCAAAAAATCTTGCGTATAGAAGATGCAAAACTGTATGTTCCGCTCCGCCGATATACGCGTCCACCGGCAACCATTTTTTAATCTTTTCTTTTGACGCGAATGCTTTGTCATTTTTCGGATCGGCAAAACGCAAATAATACCATGATGAGCAGACAAAAGTGTCCATTGTGTCCGATTCTCTTTTTGCCGGTTTCCCGCACTTTGGGCATTTCACGTCATGAAAACTTTTTGATTGAGCTAACGGAGATTCTCCCGTTGGCTTAAAATCAACATCTATTGGAAGCGTTATTGGAAGATCTTTTTCCGGAACTGGAATCTCTCCGCAATCTTCACAATAAATAATTGGTATCGGAGCTCCCCAATAACGTTGACGAGACACTAGCCAGTCTCTCAATTTATAATTTGTCG